>NZ_JARWOV010000218.1 GCF_029868855.1 Nocardia carnea
CCCCTCTCCGGCGCCTCCCCGTCCGGCGGCTCCTCCACTGCCCACTCGAATCTCTGCGTGGCCCCTGCTCGCGCCCCCCCCACCGCGCCCCCCCCCCCCCACCCCCCCCCCCGCTCCCCCTCCCCCCCCCCCCCCCCCCCCCCCCCCCCCCCCCCCCCCCCCCCCCCCCCCCCCCGCCCCCCCCCCCCCCCCCCCCCCCCCCCGCGCCGAACAAGATGTTCCGGGTGTACCCGGGTCTACTTCGCGTCGAGCAGATCGATCACGAAGACCAAGGTCTTGCCGGAGAGGGGATGGCCACCGCCCGCGGGACCGTAGGCCAGTTCCGGCGGGATGGTCAGCTGTCGGCGGCCGCCGACCTTCATCCCGGGGATACCGTCCTGCCAGCCCTGGATCAGGCCGCGCAGCGGGAAGGACAGCGATTCACCGCGGCTCCACGACGAATCGAATTCCTCGCCGGTATCGAATTCCACGCCGACGTAGTGCACTTCTACGGTGCCGCCGGGCACCGCTTCCGGACCGTCACCGACAGTGATGTCCTTGATGACCAATTCGGTGGGCGGCGGGCCCGCCTGGAATTCGATTTCCGGTTTGCTCATGCCTTGAATCCCCTTCGATTCAATCGGTTCAGCGGTTGGTGATCTCGGAGTAGTCCCGTGCACCATAACCGGTGTAGATCTGACGCGGGCGGCCGATCTTGATGGCTTCGCTGTGCATTTCCCGCCAGTGCGCGATCCAGCCCGGCAGCCGGCCCATGGCGAACAGCACGGTGAACATACGAGTCGGGAAACCCATGGCTTTGTAGATGACGCCGGTGTAGAAGTCGACGTTCGGGTAGAGCTTGCGCTCGACGAAGTAGTCGTCGGTGAGCGCGGCCTCTTCCAGAGCCTGGGCGATATCGAACAGCGGATCGCTGCCGAGTTTGCTGAGAATGGTGTCGGCGTGCTTCTTGGCGATCGCGGCGCGCGGGTCGTAGTTGCGGTAGACCCGGTGCCCGAAGCCCATCAGCTTCACACCGTCTTCCTTGTTCTTGACCTTGCGGATGAACTCTTTGACGTCGCCGCCCGCCGCCTGGATACCGTCCAGCATTTCCAGCACGGCCTGGTTGGCACCGCCGTGCAGCGGCCCCCACAGCGCGTTGATACCGCCGGATACCGAGGTGAACAGGTTGGCGTCGGAGGAGCCGACCAGCCGGACCGTGGAGGTGGAACAGTTCTGCTCGTGGTCGGCGTGCAGGATCAGCAGCATGTCCAGGGCGGCGGCGATCTCCGGGTCGACCTGGTAGGGCTCGGCCGGGAAGCCGAAGGTCATCCGCAGGAAGTTCTCCACCAGCGACAGCGAGTTGTCCGGGTAGAGGAACGGCTGGCCGACCGACTTCTTGTACGAGTACGCGGCGATGGTCGGCAGTTTGGCCAGCAGCCGGATGGTGGACAGCTCGACCTGTTCGGGGTCGCGGGGATCCAGCGAGTCCTGGTAGTAGGCGGACAGCGCGTTGACCGCCGAGGAGAGCACCGGCATGGGGTGCGCGTTACGGGGGAAGCCGTCGAAGAAGCGCTTCAGATCCTCGTGCAGCAGGGTGTGCCGGCGGATCTTGTCGGTGAAATCCTCCAGTTGGTCCTGGGTGGGAAGTTCGCCGTAGATGAGTAGGTAGCTGACCTCGATGAAAGTCGAATTATCGGCCAGCTGTTCGATCGGATACCCGCGGTAGCGCAGAATTCCCTGTTCACCGTCGATGTAGGTGATCGCCGATTTGGTCGACGCGGTGTTGACGAACCCCGGGTCATAGGTCGTATATCCCGTGCTCGACAGCAGCTTGCCGAGATCGATACCGTCGTTTCCTTCGGCGGCCTCGGCGATCGTCATGGGGTATTCGCCACCCGGATAGGTCAGAACCGGTTTGGCGTCATTGATGTGATTCTCCGGCACGGAAGGTTCCCTCTCAGGCTATGACCGTCGGCATCGCATGCGGTCGGCACGCGGTGCGTTACCGGTAGACGCTAGTCCTTGCTCCGACGGGACCGGCGGGGAGGGTACCCGCGTGACGATCTCACAATCGGCCCGCGTGGACGTGAGTTCCGGCCTGCCGGATATCGGCCGGCCACCGCTGTGACCGGCCGAATTACGGACCCGCGCCGCTGTATTGCGACCCCATTGCGACGATATGCGCCGGGTTCGATGAACAACCCCGGCGCCGGGTAGCAATACGGTACCCACGACACGGGGAACGAAACCGTGCGGAATATCACCGAAAGGCCTGGACACAGGGTGTAACGGGCCGGAACTGCGGACAATCGGCGAGTTCACGGCTGCAGACGTTGTACCGACATTCCGGAGGCACCGACCCGGACGAGGATCCGGTTGTGCAGACGACCCCGCTGCCCCTGCCAGAATTCCACCTCGTCGGGTCGTAGCAGATACCCGCCCCAGTGCGGCGGCACGGGAATCTCGGCGGCGGTGGCGAAGCGGGCCGTGGCGCGGACCAAGCGCCGATCGAGTTCCTCCCGGGAGGCGATCGGTTGCGACTGCTCCGACGCCCACGCCCCCAGCTGCGATTCACGGGGGCGCGACCGCCAATACGCCTCGGTTGTTCCGGCCGGCACCCGCTCCACCCGGCCGCGCACATGTGCCTGACGCGCGAGTTGCGGCCACAGGAAGGTGGCCGACGCGTACGGCACCGCGGCCAGTTGCGCGCCTTTGGCCGAGTCGTAATTCGTATAGAACGTCACGCCGTCGGGCGAGAGCCCTTTACACAGGACGGTGCGGGTGACCGGGCGGGGTACGGGCCCCGCGGAGTCGAGCGTGCCGAGCACCATGGCGTTGGGCTCGGCGATACCGGCCGCGGTGGCCTGATCGATCCATTGCCGCAGCAGCGGCTCCCAGCCTCCGGCCACCGAGTTCTCGTCGAGTTCGGTATCGCGCACACCGAGCAGCGGCCCCTGTTCCCGCGACCGCGGATGGGCTGCACCGTATTCGGCGCGCATCGCGGCGAGGTCGGCGCCGGACTCCTCCACATCGGACATGGGCCAGACGTTACTCCGGAGTAGCAAAGCGATAGAGTCCTGTTGAAAGGAGAGTCGCGTATGACCACCAATTCCGGCATTGCAGGGGCCGGCCAGGTCCCGGACGATTTCGTCAGCGGCCTCGAGGGGGTGGTCG
>NZ_JARWOV010000219.1 GCF_029868855.1 Nocardia carnea
GCCGGCCCCTGGCGTCCCGCTGGGGGGTTTGCGGGTCTATCCCGACTCATTTGGGGCGGTGCGGGCGCGTGGCCGCAGCCAGACGCGCGCCGAAGGTGGTAGTCATCGCCGCGCCCTCAGCCACGCAACGCCGAATGCAGTTCCTGCAGGGAGCGCACACCGAGGCCACCGGCGATACTGGCCTCGATCCCCTGGACGGCCGCCGCGGCGCCCTGCACGGTGGTGATACAGGGAATGCTCACACCCACCGCGGCGCTGCGGATCTCGTAACCGTCCACGCGGGGTCCGGAATTGCCGTAGGGCGTATTGATGACCATATCGACTTCGCCGTCGCGGATCTGCTCCACGATGGACGCCGCCGGCACCTGGTCGTTATCGGCCGCCGGGACCGGATCGGAGTGCTTGCGCACCTCCTCGCAAGGGATCCCGTTGCGCCGCAGCATTTCCGCGGTCCCGGTGGTCGCCAGAATACGGAAGCCGAGGTCGTGCAGCCGTTTCACCGGGAACACCATCGCGCGTTTGTCGCGGTTGGCGATCGAGACGAAAACGGTGCCCTCGGTCGGCAGCGAACCGTAGGCCGCGGACTGGCTCTTGGCGAACGCCGTCCCGAAATCGGCGTCGATGCCCATCACCTCGCCGGTGGATTTCATCTCCGGCGAGAGCAGGGAATCGACCTGGCTGCCGTCCGGAGCACGGAACCGGTGGAACTGCAGCACCGCCTCTTTCACCGCGACCGGTGCGTCCATCGGGACGTGCCCGCCGTCGCCGTCGGGCAGCATGCCCTCGGCGCGCAGGTCGGCGATGGTGGCGCCCAGCATGATCCGGGCCGCCGCCTTGGCCAGCGGTACCGCGGTGGCCTTGGAGACGAACGGGACGGTGCGGCTGGCGCGCGGATTGGCCTCGAGCACATAGAGGACGTCGTCCTTGAGCGCGTACTGCACATTCAGCAGGCCTTTGACACCGATTCCCTTGGCCAGTGCGATGGTGGAGCGACGCACCGCTTCGATATCGCTGCGGCCCAGCGTGATCGGCGGAAGCGCGCAGGCCGAGTCACCGGAGTGGATACCGGCTTCCTCGATATGTTCCATGACCCCGCCGAGGAACACCTCGTCGCCGTCGCAGAGCGCGTCGACATCGATCTCGATGGCGTCCTCGAGGAAGCGGTCCACCAGCACCGGATGTTCCGGGCTGAGTTCGGTGGCGCGGGAGATGTAGCCTTCGAGCGAATCCTCGTCGTAGACGATCTCCATACCGCGGCCGCCGAGTACATACGAGGGCCGGACCAGCACGGGGTAGCCGATTTCGGCGGCGATCTTGCGGGCGTGCTCGAAAGTGGTAGCGGTGCCGTACTTGGGAGCGGGCAGCCCGGCCGCGACCAGGACGTCACCGAATTCCCCGCGGTCCTCGGCGAGGTCGATGGCAGCGGCACTGGTGCCCACCACCGGGACTCCGGCGGTGGTGAGTCGCTGCGCCAGACCCAGCGGGGTCTGGCCGCCGAGCTGCACGATCACACCTGCGACCGTGCCCGATTCGGATTCCGCGTGGTACACCTCGAGCACGTCTTCGAAGGTCAGCGGTTCGAAGTAAAGCCGGTCGGCGGTGTCGTAGTCGGTGGAGACGGTCTCCGGGTTGCAATTGACCATCACCGTTTCGTAGCCGGCGGCCGACAGCGTCTGCGCGGCGTGCACACAGGAGTAGTCGAACTCGATCCCCTGCCCGATCCGGTTCGGGCCGGACCCGAGGATGATCACCTTCTCCCGATCCGGCTGCGGGGCGACTTCGGATTCGGCTTCCGGGTCGAGCTCGTAGGCCGAGTAGTGGTACGGCGTCTTGGCCTCGAATTCGGCAGCGCAGGTATCCACGGTTTTGAACACCGGGCGCACCCCGAGCCGGTGGCGCAGCGCGCGCACTCCGCCCTCACCGGCCAGTTCCGGCCGCAGCGCGGCGATCTGCCGGTCGGACAGGCCGTGGTACTTGGCCCGGCGCAACAGCGCCTCGTCGAGCACCGCGGTATCGAGCAGTTCGCGGCGCAGATCCACCAGCCCGGCGATCTCGGCGACGAACCACGGGTCGATACCGGAGGCCTCGGCGACCGCTTCGATACTCGCCCCGAACCGCAGGGCCCGCTCCACCTGATAGATGCGGCCTTCGGTGGGGGTCCGCAGATCTGTCAGGATCGCCTCGATCGCGGCATCGATATCGGCCTGATCCGCGGAGGCCGGCGCCCACTTTCCGTCCTCGGCGGTCCAGAAACCGGTCGCCTTGGTTTCCAGCGAGCGCAGCACCTTACCGAGCGCTTCGGCGAAGTTACGCCCCAGCGACATGGCCTCGCCCACCGATTTCATGGTGGTGGTGAGGGTCGGGTCGGCACCCGGGAACTTCTCGAACGCGAACCGCGGCGCCTTGACCACCACGTAGTCGAGGGTGGGTTCGAAACAGGCCGGGGTTTCCTTGGTGATGTCGTTGACGATCTCGTCCAGCGTGTAGCCGATGGCGAGTTTCGCCGCGATCTTCGCGATCGGGAAACCGGTGGCCTTGGACGCCAGCGCCGAGGACCGCGAAACGCGGGGGTTCATCTCGATCACGATGAGCCGGCCGTCGGTGGGGTTCACCGCGAACTGGATATTGCAACCGCCGGTATCCACGCCGACCTCGCGCAGGATGGCGATACCGAGATCACGCATCTTCTGGTATTCGCGGTCTGTGAGGGTCAGGGCCGGGGCCACCGTCATCGAATCGCCGGTGTGCACGCCCATCGGGTCCACGTTCTCGATCGAGCAGACGATCACGACGTTGTCGCGGCCGTCGCGCATCAGCTCGAGCTCGTATTCCTTCCAGCCCAGGATGGATTCCTCGATGAGGACGTTCGCGGTGGGCGAGGCGGCGAGGCCACCGCCGGCGATCCGGTCGAGGTCCTCGTCGTTGTAGGCCATCCCGGAGCCGAGCCCGCCCATGGTGAACGACGGCCGCACAACCACCGGAAAGCCCAGTTCGGCGACGGTCTCCCGGACCTCGTCCATGGTGTAACAGACCTGGGAGCGCGCGCTTTCGCCGCCGACGCTCGCCACGATGTCCTTGAACTTCTGCCGGTCTTCACCGCGCTGGATGGCGTCGAAATCGGCGCCGATCAGCTCGACCCCGTACTTCGCCAGGACGCCGCGCTCGTGCAGGGCGACGGCGGTGTTCAGCGCGGTCTGCCCGCCGAGAGTGGCCAGCAGGGCGTCGGGGCGTTCCTTCTCGATGACCTTTTCGACGAATTCCGGGGTGATCGGCTCCACGTAGGTGGAATCGGCGAATTCCGGGTCGGTCATGATGGTCGCCGGGTTGGAGTTCACCAGCGAGACCCGCAGGCCCTCCGAGCGCAGTACCCGGCAGGCCTGGGTGCCCGAGTAGTCGAACTCGCACGCCTGACCGATGACGATCGGGCCCGATCCGATGACCAGAATATGTTCGAGATCGGTACGGCGAGGCATCAGGCTCCCTTCATCAGACCGGCGAACCGGTCGAACAAGTACGCGGCGTCATGGGGCCCGGCGGCCGCTTCCGGGTGGTATTGCACGGAGAAGGCGCGACCGTCCACCAGTCGCACCCCTTCCACCGTGCCGTCGTTGGCGCAGACGTGGCTGACCTCGGCCTTGCCGAACGGGGTGTCGAACTGTTCGCCGCGTTCACCTTCCAGCGCGAACCCGTGGTTCTGCGCGGTGATGGAGATGCGGCCGGTCTCGTGCTCGACGACCGGGATATTGATCCCTCGGTGCCCGAACTTCATCTTGTAGGTGCCCCGGCCGAGCGCGCGGCCCAGGATCTGGTTGCCGAAGCAGATACCGAACAGCGGCAGCCCCTTGTCCAGGATTCCCTGGGTGAGCGCGACCGCGGTATCGGCGGTGGCCGGATCGCCGGGACCGTTGGACAAGAACGCGCCGTCCGGTTTCAGTTCCAGGATCTTGTCCAGGCTCGTCGAAGACGGCACCACATGCACCCGCATACCACGCTGCGCGAACATCCGCGGAGTGTTGGATTTGATGCCGAGGTCCACCGCGACCACCGTGAACCGGGGCTCGCCCTCGGGTTCGACGGTGTAGATCTCGTCGGTGCTGACCTCACCGGCCAGGTCGGCGCCGAGCATCGACGGCTGCCCGGTGACCCTGGCGAGCAACTCCGCGGGTTCGGCGAGCGCGGAGCCGGAGAAGATACCGGCCTTCATCGATCCGCGGCTACGCAGGTGCCGCACCACCGCGCGGGTGTCGATCCCGGCGATACCGACGATGTTCTGCTGTTCCAGCTGTCCGGGCAGGGTGCCGGTGGCGCGCCAGTTGGAGTGCCTGCGGGCGGGGTCGCGCACGGCGTAGCCGGCGACCCAGATCTGTTGCGATTCGTCGTCCTCGTCGTTCCAGCCGGTGTTCCCGATCTGCGGGGCCGTGGCCACCACGATCTGCCGGTGGTAGCTCGGATCGGTGAGGGTTTCCTGATAGCCGGTCATGGCGGTGCAGAACACCGCTTCGCCGAGGGTCTGCCCGACCGCGCCGTAGGCGGTGCCGCGGAAGATCCGCCCGTCCTCGAGGACCAGGGCCGCGGCTGCTGTCGTACTCGTCATTCGTCATCTCCCGTCGTTGCCCGCGCCCAGGCCGGATACACCGATTTGTCGTCGCCCCGGAACCCGGTATCGATTTCGGTTCCGGTCGGCAGGGTCCAGCGGATCACCAGGACACCGCCTTCGGTCATCACCTTGCCCGCGTGCCCGCGTTCGGTCCGGATGGCGGTGATGGATTCCTCCGGTATCCAGATCGTGGTGGCGCCCTCGCGTTCCAGCAGTATTCCGTGCTCGTAACGGGTCAGTTCCGCTGTCGCCCGGTAGCCCAGATCGCCGACCGCTATCCGGTCCTGCCAGCTCGGCGCCATGGTGCTGCCCAGGTAGAGACCGGTAGTGGGTGCCAATACCTGCGGCCCGGTTTCGGCCGGTACCGGCGGCAGTTCGCCGATCCGGTCCTGCTGCCGGGCGGCGCGATTGCGCCAGCCCCGGTACATCAGATAGACCGCCAGCACCCACAGCAGTACGCACAGGATCACCCAGAGTGCCCGTTCCATCAGCGGCCTCCCACCGGTGTGCCGGGCGTGGCCGCAACACCGTCGCGGGCGGTGATCCGGCCGCGCAGCAGTGTGGTGGTGACCCGTCCGGGCAACGTCATCGACTGATAGGGCGTATTGCTCGCGATACTGGCGAGATGTTCGCCGTCGACCGTCCAGGCCGCGTCCGGGTCGACAAGTACGAGGTTGGCCGGTTCGCCCACTTCGATCGGCCGCCCCTGATCGTCGAGACCGACGATTTCGGCCGGCCGTTCGCTCATCACGCGCGCTACGCCGCGCCAATCCAGCAGACCCGGTCGCACCATGGTCTCCACCACGATCGACAGCGCGGTCTGCAATCCGAGCATGCCGGGACGGGCCGCCGCGAATTCGCAGCATTTGTCCTGTTCGGCATGGGGTGCGTGATCGGTGGCGACACAGTCGACGATCCCGGCGGCCAGCGCCTGCCGTAATGCCTCGGTATCCGAGCCCTCACGCAACGGTGGGTTCACCTTGTTCACGGCGTCATAGGTTTCCAGCCGGGCGTCGGTGAGCAGCAGATGATGCGGGGTGACCTCGGCGGTGACGGCGATCCCCTGCTCCTTGGCCCATTTCACCAGTTCGACCGTGCCCGCGGTCGACGCATGGCAGATATGCACCCGCGCGCCGGCGTCCCGGGCCAGCAGCGCATCCCGGGCCACGATGGATTCCTCCGCGGCCCGCGGCCAACCGGCCAGACCCAGCCGCGCGGCCGTCGGCCCCTCGTGCGCGACCGCACCGCGGGTCAGCCGCGGCTCCTCCGCGTGCTGGGCGATCAGCACATCCAGCGAACGCGCGTATTCGAGGGCCCGCCGCATGATCAGCGGATCGTGGACGCAGTGCCCGTCGTCGGAGAACATCCGGACCGCGCCGGCACCGGCGGCCATGGTGCCCATCTCCGCGAGCTGCTCGCCCGCGAGGCCGACCGTGACCGCACCCACCGGGTACACATCGACGAGCCCGACCTCCTGACCGCGCCGCCACACATGGTCGGTGATCACCTGGGAATCGGCCACCGGCGAAGTGTTGGCCATGGCGAAAACCGCGGTGTATCCGCCGAGTGCCGCGGCGGCCGATCCGGATTCGATGGTCTCGGTGTCTTCCCGGCCCGGCTCGCGCAGATGCGTATGCAGATCCACGAACCCGGGCAGCAGTACCCGGCCGTCCCCGGCGACGATTTCGGCGTCGTCCGCGCGCAGTCCGGTCCCGATCTCCCGGATCACCCCATCGGCGATCAGCACATCGACCGGGTCGCCCTCACCGTAAAGTCGTACACCGGTGATCAGAACGCTGTCGCTCACGCTGTGCTTATCGGGCGTGCGCGCGGGCCCTCCGTGGTTACGCTCCGCTGCCTCCTCCGGGCCTGACGCACTCACGCTGTGTCCATCGGGCGTGCGCGCGGGCCCTCCGTGGTTACGCTCCGCTGCCTCCTCCGGGCCTGACGCACTCACGCCGCGGCCTCCTGGACACCGACCAGCAGGCGGAACAGCACCGCCATACGCATATGGACTCCATTCGTCACCTGTTGCAATACCGCGGCGCGCGGCGAATCCGCCACCGACGACGCGATCTCCATACCGCGCAGCATCGGCCCGGGATGCAGCACCACGGCGTGCTCGTCGAGCAGCGCGACCCGCCGTTCGGACAGTCCGTAGCGCACGGCGTACTCCCGCGCCGACGGGAAGAATCCGCCGTTCATCCGTTCCGCCTGGACCCGCAGCATGAGCACCGCGTCCGCGCCGGGAAGCTCGGAATCCAGATCCACCGAGACCCGCACCGGCCAGTCCTCGACCCCCACCGGAAGGAGCGTGCGCGGTGCCACCAGCACCACTTCCGCGCCCAGTGTGGACAGCAGGAAGGCATTGGACCGCGCGACCCGGCTGTGCAGGATATCGCCGACGATCACCACCCGGCGCCCGGCGATATCGCCGAGCCGCTGCCGCAGGGTCAGCGCATCGAGCAGGGCCTGCGTGGGATGTTCGTGCATACCGTCACCGGCGTTGATCACCGCCGGGACCGCACTGCCCGACCGCCGCGACCAGTCCTCGAACCAGTGCGCGATCTGATGCGCCGCACCCGAGGCGGGATGCCGCACGATGAGGGCGTCGGCCCCGGCGGCGTGCAGGGTGAGCGCGGTATCGCGCAAGGATTCCCCCTTGGCGACCGACGAACTGCTCGCGCTGACATTGATCACATCGGCGCTCATCCACTTCCCCGCGACCTCGAACGAGACGCGTGTCCTGGTCGAGTTCTCGAAGAACACCGTCATCACCGTGCGGCCGCGCAAGGTGGGCAGTTTGTGCACTTCCCGGCCGAGTAGCGCCTGCTCGAACCGTTCCGCCTCGTCGAGCAGGGCGGTGGCGGCATCGCGGTCGAGGTCGGTCACCGTCAGCAGATGTCTCACTGTCCCTCCCCCTGATGCAGGAAGACGCCGTCGCGGCCGTCGTGTTCGCTCAGCAGCACCGAGACGTCCTCCGTGCGCGCGGTGGGCACGTTCTTACCGACGAAATCGGCGCGAATCGGCAGTTCGCGATGTCCCCGGTCGACGAGAACGGCGAGTTGGACGGCGCGTGGCCGGCCCAGATCGCGTAGCGCGTCGAGCGCGGACCGCACGGTGCGGCCGGAGAAGAGCACATCGTCGACCAGGACCACCAATGCGTCTTCCACCCCGCCCTCGGGTACCGAGGTCCGTTCCAGCGGGCGGTGCGGTTTGGTGCGCAGGTCGTCGCGGTAGAGCGTGATATCGAGCGATCCGAGCGCCGGGCGCACACCGGAGAATTCCTCGATCTTGTCGGTGAGCCGCGCGGCCAGCGTCGTCCCCCGGGTCGGGATCCCGATGAGTACCACACGCGGTGTGCCGGGGTCGCCGGAATCGAGGGCCGTGCGTTCGATGATCTGATGCGCGATCCGCGCGACGGTCCGGCCGACATCGGAGGGAGACAACAGTTCCCGTCCCGCCGCCACCCATTCCGGCGTATGCCGCTCAACGGGTGGCGCCGTCTCGGCAGCGCCGGACGTGGCGGCCCGTTCTTCGGGCACAGCCATACCGACCTCCTTCCCCGCCTCACCGGACGGTCCGTTAAAGGATGTCTTACGCCGAGCAGCCTATCAGCCCGTCGACGGCACTTTTCACCAGGTGAGGACGCTGAACCGGTTGTGAGTGCGGCCACTCACCGCCTCAGCGCCGGCCGGTGTGATCACCGTTACCCGGATCGCGCGACAATCATTCGCGGACTGCCACCACATGGCCGACGGCCGGGTCACCTCCTATGGCATCCGGCCGACCGTAGGGTGCGACGAGATCGTCCCAGGCGCGAAACGTCGTCCTCCAGCCGTGCGTGGCGAACCACGACTCGGCGTCGGGCCCCAGTCCGTTCACCGGTGGCTCCTCCGGTGCCTCCCGGACCAGTTCGCGCAATGCGCGGTACTGCGGTGCGGCCGCGTCGACCTGGAACCGACCGATCCCGAACCTGCTCCCCGGTGCCGAGAGCCGGGTCACCTTCTCGGCCACCGCATAAGCCGACGTGCGCGGGATATAGCCGAGCACACCCTCGTCGACCCAGGCGGTCGGCAGATCGGCGCGGAAACCCTGGTCGAGCAGGACCCGCTCCCAGTCGCCGCACAGATCAGCGGCGACCGTGTGACGAGCACAGACCGGATGCGCCCGGTGGGCGGCCAGGACCGGTTCCTTGAAGTCGAAGAGTTCGGGAAGGTCCACCTCGAAGAACACGGTTTCGTGCGGGAGGTCGAGACGGAAAGCCCGGGTGTCCAGACCTGCCCCGAGCAGGACGATCTGCGGACACTGCACCCCGGCTGCCTCCTGGACGTGCTCGTCCACGGCTTTGACCGCGAGCGTGCGGCCTTCGTAGAACTGCTCGGCCAGTGTTTCCAGGCGCGCCCAGCGGGCGTCGTCGAATCCCGGCCGGGCAGCGGCGACGAAGACCTCGGCCAATGGATCCGCATACAGCCGGTCGGGCCGTGCGGACTCCCGGACCCGGATCAGCGCGACCCCGAGTGCGGTCATCGCGACTCCGGCGGTCGGGATCGGTGCGGATGTTCCGGTCATCGGCGACCCTCCTCCATTACTTACTTGTCGCCCGGCTAGTTAACCATGCTGCCGACTCTGCCGCCCGAATTCCGGCCGCTTCGATCGGCCGATGGGTATCGACGCCGCGGTCCCATTAGGCTCCTGCGGCAGACCGTCGAGCACTAAGACTCTCGGGCCCCACGCGGACCGTCGAATACGAGGAGACACTGTTGGCCGGCCGGCGCAGCGATACCCGCGACCGCATCCGCGCGGTGGCGATGGAACTGTTCTCCGAACAGGGCTACGAGAAGACCTCGCTGCGTCAGATCGCCGAACATCTCGGCGTCACCAAAGCCGCGCTGTATTACCACTTCCGGACGAAGGAAGATATCGTCGCCAGCGTCTCCGACGATGTCCGGCGCGGTATCGACGAATTGATCACCTGGGCCGAGGCCACCCCACCCGGCCCCGCCCGCACCACGGAGATCCTCGACCGCTACGGAGCCCTGCTGCACAGCACCGGCCGGGACATGGTGCGGTTCATGCACGAAAACCAGCCCGCTTTCCGGGAATTGGGTTTCGGTGCGAGCCTGCGCTATCAGTTCCGGGTGATCGCCGATCTGATGACCGAACCCGAGCGCGCCCCCCTGGACGTCTTCCATGCCCGGCAGGCACTGCTGGCGATCAGCTGGAGCACCGCGATGATGGGCGATCTCCCGCTGTCGGACGACGAATGCTTTCAGGCGGCTGTCGCTGTCGCCCAGGATATTCTGCGCAGGAACTGATTCCACGATCCACACTCGGCCCGGCTCCTGCACATACAGCGGCGCTACCTCGCCGAGAGCGCGGTCGACGCTCGCCGACACCGTCACTACCACGGCAATCACCCCGGCCGGTCCGAACGGCGCGAGCGTACCGGCGCCGCGAACGGAAACACTCCGGGGGAACAGGCATACGAAACCGCCGGACTGTCCAGCAGTGACACCGCCCGCCGGTCCGGGACAGCGCCCCGGCCGGCTGTTCGATCGTCGCCCCGAGCAGCCCGGCCGACAACAACGGAAATCGGCTACACCACCGACCCAATCGAACATACGTTCGCATATCGTCTATGCTGGATCCATGCCGGCACCCTTTCAGGCATCGCTGCTCGACGGCTTCGGCGCGATCGAACTCGAACCGCTGACGAATATCCACCGGACGCAGCTGACCGACGGCGCATGGGTCGACCTGCGGCCCGGCTGGCTACGCGGCGCCGATGAACTCTTCGACCGCCTCGTCACGGAGGTTCCGTGGCGCGAGGAACAACGGCCGATGTACGACCGCGTCGTCGACGTACCGAGGCTGCTGTGTTTCTACGGCGAATCCACACCTCTACCCGACCCGATCCTCGCCCAGGCACGCGATGCGTTGAGCGAGCACTACCGCACCGAACTCGGCGAACCGTTCCGGACGGCGGGGCTGTGCTACTACCGCGACGGCCGCGACAGTGTTGCCTGGCACGGCGACACCCTGGGCCGCGGTGCCGTACAGGACACCATGGTCGCCATCCTCACGCTCGGGGCGCCACGCCCACTCCTGCTACGACCCCGCACCGGTGGCCCCAGCCTGCGGTTCCGGCCGGGCCACGGCGACCTGTTCGTCATGGGCGGCTCGTGCCAGCGCACCTGGGAACATGCCGTACCGAAATCGCGGCGGGCAACCGGACCCCGGATCAGTATCCAGTTCCGCCCGCGCGGGGTACGGTGATCCGCTCTCCCCGCCCGGACAGGGCAGGAAGACCGCGGCGGCGAATTTCCGCGGCACGGGACCAGATTCGGGATTGGAGAGACTCGGCCGACCGCGACCGCGCACCGGCCGTTCCACAGAGCTCCGCCCGCGCTTGCCGTGCTGCCCCGACCATGCGACGGTACTGCCGGAATATCTGCACCTCGCCGTCGACACCTTCGTCGAGATACGTGTAATCCATATCCGCGCAGGAACAGTCACCCAACCGCGCGATACCCACGGCCCAATCGCGCAGCCATTCGGCGGAGCCCGCAAGGACGAGCATGCGGCCGTATCGATCGACTCGGCATCGGCCCCGCGGCGGCGCCCAGTGCTCGGCAGCGCCGGCGAACAACCTTTCCCGCCATGCCGCCACCTCGGACACCGCGGGATCGAGCCCGAAGGTCTGCCAGCGCACCGTACCGTCCGGCCGATCGCGTAGCGGCAGCCTGCGACTCAATGCCGCAGCCGACCGGCGCGTGAACACCGTACGGTCGGTGGGCACCAGGACGATCGGATCGGCAGGGGCACCGTCGAACGGGTTCGGATCCAAGTGCCGCGTATCGATCACCACCAACGTGCCGGACCGCCGCTGATACGACAGCCCCCACAGCAACCGGGCCAGCACCCGGGCGCCGCGCCAGTCCGACAAAATATGCCAGGTGTCGTGGAACCGGTTGGTGGAGAACCGGAAATCGGTACCGGGACGCAGGGTGATCACGGTGTGCACCCGCCCGTCGAGCACCATGACACGCCGATGCAGCTTCAGCTGGTCATCGGTGGCCGCGACCCGGCGCGGCCGGCTGTTCCGCGCGGTCATACCACCTCCAGAGCACCTCGCGTACGTGGCCCAGAAAAGCACGAACAGCCTGGGCCGGCAACGGCTTTTCGGTGGCCTCCGTGCCACTACGGAGCGCGCAGCACCGACCCCACCAGTTCCCGGACCGCCGCCAGCAGACGATCGACATCTCCGGCGCGAGACAGGTCGGGCACGGTCGCGCCGGCCAGACCGTCCAGCAGTAACCGGCCGACAACCTCGGCATCCAGATCCGGCCGCGCCTCGGCGAGCAAGGTCGTGATGTGCTTTCGCCAGAACAGGTGGAATTCCTCCGTACGCGGATGCGGGGGTTCGGTCCGGTAGATCACCATCAGTTCCAGGTTGTCGATCACCATCCAGGCCATGGCCTCGAAAAAGGCGAGTAGCCGTTCGGGTGCGGGGGCTCCCGGCCCCAGCGGAGGCGGGCCGTCGGTCACCCGCGCCATCAGCGTCAGCGCACTTTCGGCCACCATCTCGTGCAGTAGCCCGGCCCTGTTGCCGAAGCGGTGAAAGATGGTGCCTTTACCCACCCCCGCAGCCGCCGCGACCCGATCCATGGTCACGGCTTCGGCACCGTGTTCGGCGAGGAGAGCGGCGGTCGCGTCGAGGATGGCGCGCCGATTGCGCGCCGCGTCCGCACGTTCCTTCGGGGCCATGACACCGCCTTCGTTGACAACTTGACCAACGGTCCATATCGTTGCGAGGGCAAAACTGGACCGTTAGTCAAGTTAGGGAATACCAATGCAGGCAATCGTAATGACAGGTATCGGCGGACCGGAGGTCCTGGTCGCCCGGGAGGTGCCGAAACCACAACCCGCAGCGGGCGAGGTACTGATCCGGGCCGAAGCGATTCCGGTCCTGTACCCGGAAACCATGTTGCGCTCCGGCTCGGTGCCCATGCCCGCGCCGCCGCCCGTCGTCTTCGGGTTCCAGGCAGCAGGTGAGGTCGTCGCCGTGGGCGATGGCGTGGAACCGGCCCTGCTCGGTCGCCGCGTCACCGCCGAAACCGACGGAACCGGCGGGTACGCCGAATTCGTCCGCGCGCGAACCACCACGCTGACCCCCATACCCGACGGGGTTGCCACCGCGGACGCGGCAGCGGCGGTGATGAGCGGTTCGGTCGCCCTGACATTGCTGGACGCGGCGGCACTCACCGGGACGGAGACCGTACTGGTGGAAGTCGGGGCAACCGGGGTGGGCAGCTATCTCGTACAGCTGGCCCGGGAATTCGGCGCGGCCCGGGTGATCGCCACAGCGGGCAATCCGGCCAAGATCGCCCGCGCCCGCGAGCTGGGTGCCGATCAGGTGATCGACCACAGCAGCCCGCGCTGGCCCGAGGAGTTGCGCGACAATCTCACCGACACCGTCGATATCGTCTTCGATTCCTTCGGTGGCGACTCGGCCACAACACTGCTCGACACCATGACACCCGGCTCCGGCCGGATGCTCGGCTACGGCTGGCTCTCCGGCGCACCCGCCCAGGTCACGGCGGGCGATCTGATCGCCCGCGGCCTGACTTTCCTCGGCTGTGCCGGGCCGGCCTGGCTGGAACGGGTGGGGCAGGCCCGCTCCGCGATCCTCTCGCGGCTCCCGGCGCTCACCCCGCCGGTCGAGACGATATTGCGACTCGATCAGGCAGCCGAAGCACATGAACTGCTCGAATCGCGGATTCCCCTCGGCAAGGTGATCCTGTCGCCGGACGCGTTTGCGCGCTGATCACCTCAGCGGCGCAGCACGAAGAAATAGGGCGCGGGCAGCCCGCGCATATCCATCACACCGAGCAAGGTCTCGTCGTCGACCCGCCGGAAATGGTCGATGATGGGCAGATGGTCGTAGACCATGGCGGCACTCACCACACCCCGATATTCGATATCGCGTAGCCGCGCCGTCGGCTTCCGGGTACGCAACAGCGGAGCCAGCGTGCGCAACCTGTTCCGCACGGGCCGCAGCCAGTGCGCCGGTATCTTCCCGGCCAGCGATAACGGAACCCGGCGCGGATCCACTGCGAACACGGTGCCACGCTCGTCGGTGAACAGCAGCGGGTGCACCTCATCAGCGGCGTCGAATTGTTTACCGTACCAACCGGATTCGGTCAGAGTGCCGTCCATCGGATGGCCGGTGGGCAATTCGCCGCCGCGCCAGCGGCCGGTCGTCACCTCGGCCACCGGCGCCGCCGGCAGGCTGTCGAAGATTTCCCAGGCCTGCGTGACGGTGCAACCGCCGACCGGCAGAATGGTGGCCTTCTCGGTCATCGTCCGCACTCCTCGATATCAGGGACGTTGCGAGAAATAGCCTATCGTTCTCTCACTCCGGGCCGACGACCGGTCAGCCGGTGATCTCCCATTCGTACACCGTCAGCCCGGCGGCGCCGGTGGTGTGCAGTGGGTCGGTGAACACCACCGCCTCGGCGGCCGCGCGAGATTCCGCGAGCACGATGTAGGCGCCTCCGGTGCCGTCGGTGAACGGCCCGCTTTCCTGCAACATGCCCCGGGTGCGGAGCTCCCCCAAGAACTGCCGGTGCGGTTCGCCGACCGCCGGGTCGTACGCGGGGGTCCGAAACGCCAGAACCAGGTATTTGCGCACGTCAGTCATCTGTTTCCGGTTCGGCCGACCGGGTCGCGGAGGCGGCGGCGCGGATCTGCGGCGCCACCAGTACCACCTGGCCCAGCACCCCGTTGACGAATCCGGGGGAATCGTCGGTGGACAACTCCTTGGCCAACTCCACCGCCTCGTCCACCGCGACGATCGGCGGAACGTCGGTGGCATACAACAGTTCCCATACGGCCACACGCAGGATCGCCCGGTCCACCGCGGGCAGCCGGGACAGTGTCCAGTCGTGCAGATAGGACTCGATGGTGCCGTCGACCCGGTCGAGCTCCTCGGCGATACCGTCGACCAGGGTGCGGGTGTAGGCGTGGACCGGAGCCACCGCCTGATCCCGCGCCGCGAGCTCGATCCGCTCATCGGCCAGATCTGACGGGTCGATATCGCGGGCCTCGGCCTCGAACAGCAGGTCCACCGCGCGGCGCCGGGCCTTGTGGCGGGCGCCGAGTTTCTTGTAGGCGGACTTCTTGTCCGCGGGCTGGTCGGCCACGGTCAGGAGTTGACTCGGCCCAGGTAGCTGCCGTCGCGGGTGTCGATACGGAGTTTGTCACCGGTGTTGATGAACAGCGGGACCTGGACCTCGGCGCCGGTCTCCACGGTGGCCGGTTTGGTACCGCCGGTGGAGCGATCACCCTGCAGGCCGATATCGGTATGGGTGACCTCGAGCTCCGCGGTGACCGGCAGTTCCACGTACAGCGGCGCGCCCTCGTGCATGGCGACCTGTACGGTCATGTTCTCCAGCAGGAAGCGAGCCTGTTCACCGATGGTCGGCTCGGCGATGGAGAGCTGGTCGAAGGTTTCGCCGTCCATGAACACGTAGTCCGAACCGTCGTGGTACAGGTAGGTCATATCCCGGCGGTCGACGGTGGCGGTTTCCACCTTCACACCGGCGTTGAAGGTCTTGTCGACGATCTTGCCGGACAGCACGTTCTTCAGTTTGGTTCGCACGAAGGCAGGACCTTTACCCGGCTTGACGTGCTGGAATTCGACGATCTGCTGGAGATTACCGTCGATCTTCAGCACGAGGCCGTTCTTGAAGTCGCTGGTGTCCGCCACTGTGTTCGGGTCTCCTCGGTTCTCGGGCGACCGGCGTCATCCGACGACGGTCAGGTCTTTGCTGGTGTTGGTGAGCAGTTCGGGGCCCCCTTCGCGCACCACGAGCGTGTCCTCGATCCGGACCCCGCCGCGGCCGGGAAAGTACACACCTGGTTCGACGGTCACCGCCACGCCAGACAGCAGTGTACCCGTGCCCGTTTTCGCGATGCCGGGCGCTTCGTGGATACGCAGCCCCACCCCGTGCCCCAATCCGTGCACGAACAACGAACCGTGCCCGGCCGCGGCGATCACCTCCCGGGCGGCGGCGTCGACATCGGCACACGGGATACCGGGTCGTAACGCTTCGCGGCCGGCACGCTGCGCGGCATACACCAGGTCGTAGACCTCGCGTTGCCAGTCCTCGGGTTCACCGAGCACGAAGGTGCGGGTCATATCGGAGTGGTAGCCGTCCACGACAGCGCCGAAATCCAGCTTCACGAAATCGCCGTGGGCCAGTACGGCGTCGGTGGGCCGATGATGCGGAATCGCGGAATTCGCCCCGGCGGCGACGATGGTCTCGAAGGCGATCCCGGCGGCGCCACGTTCGAACATGGCCCATTCGAGATCCCGGGCGACCTGACGTTCGGTGCGCCCCGGCCGGAGTCTCCCGGTCTCCAGCAGCGCGGCCAGCGCCTCGTCGCCGACCGTGCAGGCCGCACGCAAACGGTCCACCTCGTAGTCGTCCTTGACCATGCGCAACTGCTCCGTCAGCCCCGGAGTGGCGACGAAATCGAGTCCCGTTGCGAGCTCGACGAGACCGCGGTGCTGATCAACGGTGACGATATGACTTTCGTAGCCCAATCGGCCGAACTGCCACTCTCCGGCCAGTTCCACGACCCGCCGGGCGACCGCGCGGGCGATCTCGGCCCGCAGATCGGGAACCTGCTCGGCCACCTGGGTGTCGTAGCGGCCGTCCGTGGCGATCACGGTGCGATCCTCCGCACCTGCCGCATCCCACGAATGCACCAGCAGCGCGGCGTTGGAACCGGTGAAGCCCGTCAGGTAGCGGATGTTCACCAGGTCGGTGACCAGTAGGCCGTCGATCTCGTTCTCGACCAGCAGGTTGCGCAGCAGGCCCCGCCGCGCGGCGTAATCGGGCCGCTCCTGGGTACCACGGCCGGAATCAGCAGACATGGGACAAAAGTACCGCCGACCCCCACGCGCCACACAGGCCCGGCCGGAGCGATCTCGGCGAACACGATCCGGAAGACACCGTATTCACAGTGCGCGACCGCGGCTTCGGTTGTCCACAGATTGCCGTGGAGCCGCCCGCCGGGCCGATATCACCGGAATCGTGAACGGTGTGACGGCACTCTTTTTCTTCGTTCTGACCGGCTGGTGCGGGTTGCTGGCCGGCTTCGATATCCGAACCCGGCGACTGCCGAATCCGCTCACCGTTACGGGGTCGCTGGGCGTGCTGGCGTACGCGGCATCGGCCGGGCACCTGGGCGCCGCGCTCCGCGGCGCGGCGCTGCTGGCCGTTCCTTATCTGGTTGTGCATCTACTACGGCCCGCGGCGCTGGGTGCCGGGGATGTGAAACTCGCGGTGGGACTCGGCGCCGCGGCCGCGCTCGGTGGTGCGCAGGTCTGGATCTGGTCGGCTCTCGCGGCACCGCTGTTCACTGCCGCGGCCGCGACCGGACTGGTGCTCGGGCACCGCATCACCGCACCGCGGTTCCGCAACGCCCGGACGCCCGGATGCCTACCTGTTCCGGCACATGCGCGCTCCCCCGGCGGCCCGATCGCCGCCGTACCACACGGGCCCTCCATGTGTGCCGCGACACTTCTGGGCCTGGCCCTGTGGTGATCATCCGGCAATCCGATACAGCCGCGCGCGGCAGCCCCGATGAACACCGCCGACCGCCTGCCCCGGGCGCGGCGCCGACATGGGAAGATGGTCGGCGTGCTGCGCTGGATAACTGCTGGAGAATCCCACGGACCCGCTCTCGTCGCCCTTCTGGAAGGAATGGTCGCCGGAGTCGAGGTGACCTCGACGGAGATCTCTGCACAGCTGGCGCGCCGCCGGCTCGGTTACGGTCGCGGCGCCCGCATGAAGTTCGAGGCC
Source organism: Nocardia carnea (assembly GCF_029868855.1). Classification (GTDB taxonomy): domain Bacteria; phylum Actinomycetota; class Actinomycetes; order Mycobacteriales; family Mycobacteriaceae; genus Nocardia; species Nocardia carnea_A. The sequence goes on from NZ_JARWOV010000219.1 coordinate 17,476, forward strand.
GACAAGGTCACCGTGATCGGCGGCGTCCGGCACGGGCGCACCATGGGCGGTCCGGTCGCCATCGAGGTCGCCAATTCGGAATGGCCCAAATGGACCATCGTGATGTCGGCCGATCCGGTGGACGAGGCGGAACTCGCCGATCTCGCCCGCAACACGCCGCTCACCCGGCCCCGCCCGGGCCACGCCGACTATTCGGGGATGCTGAAATACGGTTTCGAGGACGCCCGCCCGGTGCTGGAACGGGCCAGCGCCCGGGAAACCGCGGCCCGGGTCGCGGCCGGCACGGTGGCGCGGGCATTCCTGCGCCAGGCGCTCGGGGTCGAGGTGATTTCGCACGTGGTCGCCATCGGCACCGCGGCGAACACCACCGGGGTGGTGCCCACCGCGGGCGATCTGGCCGCGATCGATGAAAGCCCGGTGCGGGCCTTCGATACCGCCGCCGAGGCGGCCATGATCGCCGAGATCGAGGCCGCGAAGAAGGACGGCGACACCCTGGGCGGGGTCGTCGAGGTGGTCGTCGACGGGCTGCCGATCGGCTTGGGCTCGTTCACCAGCGGGGAGAACCGGCTGGATTCGCGGCTCGCGGCCGCGCTCATGGGAATCCAGGCCATCAAGGGTGTCGAGGTCGGCGACGGTTTCGAGACGGCGCGCCGCCGGGGCAGCCAGGCTCACGACGAGATGCGGCCGGGTCCCGACGGTGTGCTGCGCTCGACCAACCGCGCGGGCGGTCTCGAGGGCGGGATGACCAACGGCGAGGCGCTGCGGGTGCGGGCGGCGATGAAACCCATTTCCACCGTGCCGCGCGCGCTGTCCACCGTCGATATGGCCACCGGTGCAGAAGCCTCGGCGATCCACCAGCGCTCCGATGTCTGCGCGGTTCCGGCGGCCGGGGTCGTGGCCGAATCCATGGTCGCGCTGGTGGTGGCCCAGGCGGTACTGGAGAAGTTCGGCGGAGATTCGATCGCCGAAACGGTGAGCAACCTCGACGGCTACGTGAAGCGGATCAGCGCTCGCCCGCACCTGAGCCCGGGCGAACACGTCGCCGACCCGGCGTAATGTCCGCGCACACCGATCCGCACGGCCCGCGGGTGGTGCTGATCGGGCCGCCGGGCGCGGGTAAGACGACGATCGGCCGCAAACTCGCCCGCGAACTGGGCGTGGAACTCTACGACACCGACGCCGGTATCGAGGAGGCCGCCGGACGCAGCATCCCCGAGATCTTCGCCGCCGACGGCGAACCCGCTTTCCGCCGCCTCGAAGAAGAGGTGGTGAGCCGGGCGCTGCACACCCGACGAGGTGTCGTCTCCCTCGGTGGTGGCGCGGTGCTGTCCGAAAGCACCCGGGCCCTGCTGCGGGAGTGCACGGTGGTGTATCTGGAGATCAGTATCGCCGAGGGCTTGCGCCGCACCGGTGCCACGAACACCCGGCCGCTGCTCGGCGGTGCCGATCCGGGCGCGAAATACCGGGAGCTCATGCGCCTGCGGCGACCGCTCTATCGTGAAGTCGCCTCGGTGCGGGTACGCACCGACGGGCGCAGTCCGGGCCGGGTCGTCCGCGCGATCATGGGCAAGCTCGGCCTCGAACCGGTTCATCCCGAAACAGCGGAGACCGGGCTCCCCGCCGGCACGACCCCGCAGCGTACAAGCCGGTCGCGGGCACGGCGCCGCGCCCGGGCACGGGCCCGGCGGGCGGCCGCCGCACAGCAGAAGACAGCCGGGACCTCCCCCGTGCACACCGCGACGGAGGACGCCGTAACGGAGAACAACGCCGGGCGGGCGGAGCCGGCGGAAGGCAAGGGTTCGGATACGCCCGGCACACCGGCGGGCCGGACCGAATCCACCGATACCGGTCTGCGCACGCCCGGCCGCTCCCGGCGGGCGCGGGCCAGACGCGCGCGGGCCCGCAGGCAACAACGTGAACAGGCCGAGCACACCCATACCGAGCAGGCAAAGACAGGAACGGAGCAGCCCAGGTGACAGAACCGACGCGTATCGAGGTCCGCACCGCACAGCCCTATCCGGTGATCATCGGCCGCGGTTTGCTCGGTGATCTCGTCGAGACCGTGACCGGCGCCGGCGGGGTGCGCACCGTCGCCCTCTTCCATCAGCCGTCACTGGTCGAAACCGCCGAGGTGGTGCGCGCGTCGCTGGCCGAGGCCGGGCTGGACGCACATCGGATCGAGATTCCCGACGCGGAGGCGGGCAAGGAACTCGCGGTCGCCGGATTCTGCTGGGAGGTGCTCGGCCGGATCGGCCTGACCCGCAGCGATGTGGTGATCAGCCTCGGCGGCGGTGCGGCCACCGATCTCGCCGGTTTCGTCGCGGCGACGTGGATGCGCGGGGTGAAGATCGTACATGTGCCCACCACCCTGCTGGCGATGGTGGATGCCGCGGTGGGCGGTAAGACAGGGATCAACACCGAGGCCGGTAAGAACCTGGTGGGCTGCTTCCATGAACCGTCGGCCGTTCTGGTCGATCTGGTGACCCTGGAAACGGTGCCGCGCAACGAGATCGTCGCCGGTATGGCCGAGATCATCAAAGCCGGTTTCATCGCCGATCCGGTGATCCTCGATCTGATCGAACGCGATCCGCAGGCCGCGCTCGACCCGACCGGCGAGGTGCTGCCGGAGCTGATCCGGCGCGCCGTCGCGGTCAAGGCGGAGGTGGTCGCCGCCGACCTCAAGGAATCGGCCCTGCGGGAAATTCTCAACTACGGCCACACCCTCGGCCATGCCATCGAACGCCGGGAACGCTACCGCTGGCGCCACGGTGCGGCGGTAGCGGTCGGCCTGGTCTTCGCCGCCGAATTGGGCAGGTTGGCCGGTCGCCTCGACGATGCCACCGCCGACCGCCATCGCCGCATTCTGGAAAGCGTGGGCCTGCCCACCACCTACGATCCGGATGCCTTGCCCCAGCTGTTGGAGGGTATGCAGACCGATAAGAAGACCCGCTCTGGGGTGCTGCGGTTCGTCGTGCTGGATGGGCTGGCCAAACCGGGCCGGCTCGAGGGCCCGGATCCCGCACTGCTCGCCGCCGCGTACTCGGCGGTCGCCGGGTCCGGGTCCAGTGGTGGCAGCGCAATCCTGCTCTGAGACCGGCAGATTACGGGACAGACCGGAGGCGTGCGGCTGCGCCGGCTGTCGCGAACGCCTATGTGGTCGGACTCTTCCAGCCCGGCGACCGGTCGGTCTCAGGCCGCTGAGCCGGCCGGCCGGAATCCCGCGGTATCGGCCGTCCCGCCTCGTCCTCCGCGCGCCCGCTTCCGGCCCACGGCCACACCGACAAGGGCTGGGACGAAGATCAGCAACACGATGAATGCGGAGGCGGCGGTCGCCTCGAAGAGCAGGCCGGCGTCGCCGAGATCGACCCGCGGAACGAAGTCCAGCAGCCAGGACACGAGACCGCAGCCGATACCGCCGGCCACCGCCGCCTGCAGCCACAGGATCGTCAGATCGGCGCCGCGTTCCGGGTTGGGGTTGGCGCGCCGGTCGGCCCGGCCGTCCGCCATGCCCCACGCGACCGCGGCCCCGATCAACACCACCAGGCAGAGCAGCCGCAGCCACACCCCATAGGTCGGGACGAACCCCATCGCGAACCCGAGGAGTACTCGCAGCACGACGGCCAGTCCGCCGAGCGCCAGTGCCCGCAACAACCACGCAGTCATGCCGATCACCATAACCCGCTCGAGCACAAAGCTAGAACCGGTTGCAGAATATCGGTGGCAAACGGCGGCCCACCGGGCGATCAGCCCAGGTCGGACACCGCTGCCGCCATCGCCGCCCGCGGGGCGGGTTTACCGGTGAACTGCTCGACCTGCCCGTAGGCCTGTTCCAGCAACATCTGCAGGCCACCGATCACGGTGTGACCGGCCGCCGCCACCGCTTCCGCCAGCGGTGTCGGCCACGGGTCGTACAGGACATCGAGTACCACGGGCGCCGCCGCCACCGCGCCGGCGACACCGGCCGCCGCCTGATACGGGACAGTGCTGACCACCGCGCCGGCCGCCGCGCAGCGGCGCGCCAGCTCGGGTGAATCGAAGCCGATCACTTCGGTATCCGCACCGAGTTGCGCGGCGAGTTCGCGCGCACCCGCTGCCCGGCCCGCGTCCCGCGCCACGACGGTGACCCGCCGGGCACCGAGTCCGGTCAGCGCCAGCAGCGCCGGCCTGGCGGTTCCGCCGGCGCCGAGAACCACCGCTTCGGACAACTCGGTCACACCGCCGCCCCGCAGCGCGCCCAGCACACCGTCCACGTCGGTGCAGTCCGCACGCCACCCCGACTCGGTCCGGACCAGGGTGTTGGCCGACCCGACGAGCACCGCTCGTTCGGTGCGTTCGTTCGCGTATGCCAGCGCGGCTTCCTTGCCCGGCATGGTCACCGACAGGCCGATCCAGTCCGGGCCGAATCCGTCCACCAGCCGCGGCAGCTCGGCCGCGGTGCATTCGATCCGGTCGTAGGACCAGTCCAGACCGAGCGCCCGGTAGGCGGCCAGATGCAACTGCGGAGAGCGGGAATGGGTGATGGGACTGCCGAGTACCGCCGCCCGCCGCCGACCGGCCACGGCCGATCCGGAGCCCACTGTCGCGCCGGTGCCCTCCGTTGCCGAATGCACCGGCGACCCGATACCCGGGCCGGTTTCAGCGCCCACTGTCGAGAATCCCGCTTTCCATTGCCAATTCGATGTTCTCCAGATGCTCGCCGTAGCTCTTGGTGAACAACGTGGTGCCTTCCTTGTCCACCGTGACGAAGTACAGCCAGTCACCCGGCTCGGGTTTCTCCATCGCCTCCAGCGCCCCGATCGAGGGAGCGGCGATCGGGGTGGCGGGCAGCCCGGCCATGGCATAGGTGTTCCACGGGGTGGTCTGCGCGCGATCGGCGTCGGTCGTGGCGACCTCGGTTTTGTCGAGCGCGTAGTTGACCGTGGAGTCGAACTGCAACGGCTGGCCGATATCGAGCCGGTTCACGATCACCCGGGCCACCTTGCTCATATCCTGCGGCAGCGCTTCACGTTCCACCAGGGAGGCCCCGATCAGCGTTTCGTAGGGACTCAGCCCGTTGGCGCTCCCGGATTCGAGCAGCCCGGTGGACTCGTAGCTCGCCGCACTTTCGCTGACCAGTTTCCGCAGGATCTCCTGAGCGGTGCTGTTGGGGTCGAAATCCCAGCTCCCCGCGGCGATCAAACCCTCGAGCTGACGTCGCCGGTCGGGTACCTTCCGGACGGCATCCATCGCCCATTCCGGCACCCCGAGGGCGGCCAGATCGGTACCGGCGCCGGCCTCTTCGAGTTGTTCGTAGGTGACGCATCGGCGTTCGGCGTCGCCGCCGACACAACTGGCGGCGGCGATCTTGGTGTAGATGCCTTCCTTGCGCGCGCCGGTGTTCACGTCGTGCTGATCGTGCAACTGCCGGCCTTCGGAGATGACCAGATTGCCCACGCGAGCCTCCGGGGATACCAGCGCCGCGACGGCGTCGCGGCCCGGGCTCCGCTCGGGAATGGCGTAGTAACCGGGCTGTACCGAACTCATACCGTCGTTCTGTACCGCCGCCTCGTAGAAGGCGGCCGAACTGGCCACCACACCGGCCTCCGCCATGGCGGTGGCTATCTCGGTGGCCGTATCGCCGGCCGCGACATGGACGACCACCGGTGCGCCACCCGGCCCGGCGAAATCCTCCGGCGGGGTGTAGCGATTGACGAGTTTGTACACACCGGCACCGAGTATCAGGACGAGCACGACCGCGGCGGCCGCCCACAGCAGCTTCCGGCGGCCCCCGCCCTGTTGCTCACGGGCCCGGCGGGCGGCGGCCCGGCCACCACGTCGGGGCGCCGGCCGGGCACCGGCGCGGGTGCGCGCCCGGGACCGCGGTCGCGGCTCGGGCTCGGCGGCGTCGTAATCGTCCTCGTCGTCGATGTACTCGTCCTCGTCGACGTAGCGGGGAATGACCGCGGTGTCGTCGTCCTCGTAGGGGTCCCAGCCGGCGTCCGGCTCATCGTCCCATTCGGGATCGTCGGCTACCGGCGTGGCGGCCGACCGGCGGGATCTCTCCCAGGCCTTGTCGTCGCGACGATATCGCCGCTCGGCCTCACGCTGCCGGAACCGCGCTTCCGCCTGCGCCCACCGATCCGTCATTCATCGTCTCCGAACAACGCGGTCCGTTCCGCGTCCTCGGCCGACCTCATCATCGAACTCCGTTCGTCCAACCAGCTCTGCAGGATCGAAACGGCAGCCGCCTGGTCGATCACCTGCCGCTGTCCGCGTGCTCGGACACCGCTGTCCCGCAGAGCGCGTGCAGCAGACACCGTAGTCAAACGTTCGTCGGAAAGGCGGATCGGCACTTCGGGCAGCGAGTCGCGCAACTTTCCGGCGAACTCGACGGCCAGCCGTGCCGCGGTCCCGCTTTCGCCGCGCAGTGTGCGCGGCAGCCCGACGATGATCTCCACCGCCTCGTATTCGGCCGCGATCGCGGCGATCCGCGCGATATCCGCGCCGGTGGCCTGTTTTCCACCGGCGGCGGCACCTCCGGGATTGCGTCCGGACCGGCGGCCCGGTGAACCGGCCCGGGGCACGGTCTCCACCGGGGTGGCGAGAACGCCGTCGGGATCACTGGCCGCCACCCCGATCCGGACGCTGCCCACGTCGATACCCAGCCGCCGGCCGCGGCCGGGGTCGGAATCGGGGTGCGGCCGGTCGACCGGGGTATCCGCGCCGGAAGCAGCCGCCATCAGCCGGCGTGTGCGCCGATATGGTCCCGGACCGCCGCCAGGCCCGCCTCGATACCCGAGGGGTCCGAACCCGCGCCCTGGGCCATCTCGGGCTTACCGCCACCGCGGCCGGAGATACTCGGACCGAAGACACCGACCAGCGCGCCGGCGGCGAAACCGAGTTCCTGGGCCGCCTTGTTCACGGTGACGACGAACGGCACCTTGCCCTCGTTATTTCCGAGCAACACCACAATGGCGGGGGTGGAGCCCAGCCGGCCGCGGATATCGGTGGCCAGGGTACGCAGATCGCCGGCCGCGACGCCCTCCGGCGCGGCCGCGGCCACCAGCAGTACTTCACCGATCCGCTGCGCCGCATCGGCATACGAACCGGCGGAGGACAGCACCGCCGCGACCTTGGTCCGCTCGAGTTCCTTCTCGGCGACCTTCAGCCGGTCCACAAGTTGTTCCACCCGTCCCGGAACTTCGTCGGAGGGCACCTTCAGCATGGAGGCGACACCGGCCAGCAGCGCCCGCTCCTTCGCCAGGTGCCGGTAGGAGTCCAGCCCGACGAACGCCTCCACACGGCGCACACCCGAACCGACCGACGACTCCCCGAGCACTGTGATCGGACCGATCTGCGAGGAATGCCCCACATGCGTGCCACCGCACAGCTCCATGGAGAACGGTCCGCCCATCTCCACCACCCGCACCCGGTCACCATAGTTCTCGCCGAACAGGGCCAGCGCCCCCATTTCGCGTGCCTTCGGCAGCTCGGTGACGAAGGTGTTCACCGGATAGTCGGCACCGACACCGTCGTTGGACACCGCTTCGATATCGGCCTTCTGCTGTTCGGAGAGCTGGCCCTGCCAGTTGAAATCGAACCGCAGATAGCCGGGCTTGTTCATCGAACCGGCCTGCACCGCGTTGGGGCCGAGTACCTGCCGCAGCGCGGCGTGGACCATATGGGTACCGGAATGGCCCTGGGTGGCACCGCGCCGCCAGGCAGGATCCACCTGAGCGAGCACCACATCGCCCTCGGTGATCTGGCCCTGCTCCACCGTGCACCGGTGTACCCAGAGCTTCTTCGCGATCTTCTGCACATCGTTGACGGTGAGTTTGGTACCCGCGGCGGTGATCGTGCCCCGATCGGCGATCTGACCGCCCGCTTCGGCGTAGAGCGGGCTGCGGTCCAGGATCACCTCGATATCGGTACCGGCGACCGCGGTCGGCACCCGGACACCGTCGCCGATGAGCGCGAGTACCCGCGCCTCGGAGGTGAGCTCGTCGAATCCGGTGAACTCGGTATCACCCCGGTCGACCAGTTCCTTGTAGACGGACAGGTCGGCATGGGCGTGCTTCCGGGCATGCGCGTCTTCCTTGGCCCGCTGCCGCTGTTCGGCCATCAGCGACCGGAAGCCCGCCTCGTCCACGGACAGCCCGGCTTCGGACGCCATCTCGAGGGTGAGGTCGATCGGGAAACCGTAGGTGTCGTGCAGGGTGAAGGCGTCGGCACCGGAGATCCTGCCGGTCTTACCGGCCGGAGTGGCAGCCTTGACTTCCTCGACGGTTTCGTCGAACAGCCGCGACCCGGTGGCCAGCGTCTTACGGAATGCCGTCTCCTCCCCGACCGCGACGGTTTCGATTCGCGCGAAATCGGTGGCCAGTTCGGGATAGGACGGAGCCATCAGCTCGCTCACCACCCGCATGAACTGGCTCATCACCGGTTGTTCGGCGCCCAGCAACCGGGCCGAGCGCACGATCCGGCGCAGCAGTCGCCGCAGCACGTAACCGCGGCCGTCGTTGCCCGGGTTGACACCGTCGGCAATCAGCATCGCGGAGGTGCGCGCATGGTCGGCGATGACCCGGAAGCGCACATCGTCGGCGTGTTCGACACCGTAGGACCGGCCCGTGAGCTCCTCGGCCTTGTCGATGATCGGGCGAAGCAGATCGGTTTCGTAGACGTTGTCCACGCCCTGGAGCAGCAGCGCGATGCGCTCGATACCCATTCCGGTGTCGATATTCTTCTTCGGCAGCACGCCCACCGGCGGATGCCCGAGTTTGGGGCTCTGCTCACCACGGATGTCCTGCATGAAGACCAGGTTCCAGATCTCCAGGTAGCGGTCCTCGTCGGCGACCGGCCCGCCGTCGCGCCCGTATTCGGGGCCACGGTCGTAGTAGATCTCGGAGCAGGGCCCACCGGGACCGGGCACACCCATATCCCAGTAGTTGTCCTTGCCGTCGCGGAACTGGATCCGCTCGTCGGGGATACCGGCCACCTTGCGCCACAGTTCGGCGGCCTCCGGATCGGCCTCGTACGCGGTGACCCAGATGCGTTCGGGATCGAACCCGTAACCGCCGTCCTCCTGGGATTTGGTGATCAGTTCCCAGGCGAAGCGGATCGCGCCTTCCTTGAAGTAATCGCCGAAGGAGAAATTGCCGGCCATCTGGAAGAAGGTGTTGTGCCGCGTGGTGACGCCGACTTCCTCGATATCACCGGTGCGCACGCATTTCTGCACACTGGTCGCGCGCGGATACGGCGGCGTCTGCTGACCGAGGAAATACGGTTTGAACTGCACCATGCCCGCGTTCACGAACAGCAGGTTCGGGTCGTCGAGAATCAGCGATGCACTGGGCACCTCCGTATGCCCGGCACGAACGAAATGGTCCAGGAATCGCCGTCTGATCTCGTGGGTCTGCACAGATATCCAGCCTACCGGGGCGGTGCACGTGAATTATCACCGAGCCGGGTTAGGCGTACCACCCCGGTTGTTCGAATCCGGCGCGGCGCTGCGGGACGCTACGTCCGGCTACGTCCGTTCTGGCTCCGTAAACCGCGGACTATCCGGCGCAGGGTACTCACCCGGGGGCCCACGGTCCGCTCGTTGCCGTGATCGGTCGGATGGTAGTAGTCCACCCCGACCAGTTCGTCCGGCGGGTACTGCTGGGCGAGCACGCCGTCCGGATCGTCGTGCGGGTACCGGTAGCCCTGCGCGTTGCCGAGCGCCGCGGCGCCGGAGTAGTGGCCGTCGCGCAGGTGCGGCGGCACCGCGCCTGCCTTACCGGCCGCCACATCGGCCATGGCCGCGCCGATGGCCGCCACCACCGCGCCCGATTTCGGGGCCGTGGCCAGATGGATGGTGGCCTGGGCCAGCGCCAGCCGGGCCTCCGGCAACCCGACCAGCTGCACCACCTGCGCCGCGGCGGTCGCGGTCTGCAGCGCACTGGGGTCCGCCATCCCGATATCTTCGCTGGCGTGGATCATCAGGCGCCGGGCGATGAATCGCGGGTCCTCTCCCGCGGTCAACATCCGGGCGAGGTAGTGCAGCGCGGCATCCACGTCGGAGCCGCGAATGGATTTGATGAACGCGCTGATCACGTCGTAGTGCTGATCACCGGCCCGGTCGTAGCGGACAGCGGCCTTGTCCACGCTGGCGGCGACCAGGTCGAGGTCGATCCGGCCGTCGAGCGAGGATTCCGCGGAAGCCTCCAGGGCGGTGAGCGCGCGCCGGGCATCGCCTCCGGCGATCCGGACGATATGGTCGATCGCTTCGTCGGTGACGGTGAACTGACCGTCCAGCCCGCGCGGGTCGGTCAGAGCGCGGGTCAGCACGGTCCGGATATCGTCGGCCGTCAGTGAATGCAGCTGCAGCACCAGTGACCGGGACAGCAACGGCGCCACCACCGAGAACGACGGGTTCTCCGTGGTCGCGCCCACCAGCAGCACGATCCGGTTCTCGACCGCGGCCAGCAGTGCGTCCTGCTGGGTTTTGGAGAACCGATGCACCTCGTCGATGAACAACACGGTCTGCTCACCCGCGGTGAGCCGCCGCCTGGCCACATCGATCACCGCGCGCACTTCCTTGACACCCGCCGACAGTGCGGACAGCGCCTCGAACCGGCGCCCGGTGGCATACGAGATCAGCGAGGCCAGGGTGGTCTTGCCCGTTCCCGGGGGCCCATAGAGCAGAACCGACGCCGCCCCCGAGCCCTCGACGAGGCGGCGTAGCGGTGAACCGGGACCGAGCAGGTGCTGCTGCCCGACCACCTCGTCCAAGGAAGCCGGGCGCATCCGCACCGCAAGTGGTGCGCGGGTATCGCCGATCCGGCCGGCCCGATCCGGCCCCGCGAAATCCGGTGCGCCCGGTTCCGCGCCGGGCATATCGAACAGGCCGTCGCTCATTCCGTGTCCTTGTGCGGCACGAGCGACGGCCCTGCGTGGTTGCGCTCCGCTACCGCCACCATGCCTGACTCACTCATGGCTGCGACCGTACCGCCCACCCCCGACACCCGCTCCCGCGCAGGACCGTAGCAGGACACCACACCCGGCGGTGCAGAAGCACAGATCAGCTGAGGTGTTCGTCGAGCAAGGCGCAGACGCCTTCGGCGAAATCGCCGACGGCGTCGTTGCCGAGGCACCGCGCATCCTCGGCGAGACCGGCCCACCGGTTGAGCAGAGCGTCCGATCGCGGCACCGACAACCCGTGTTCGCGGGCCGCCGCGATCCGGGTGTGATCCGCCGGCAGGAACCAGTACGTGCTGAGCCAGACCCAGATCAGTCGCGCCTCGAGGATCTTCTCGGCGAGCAGGTCGTCGTCGGCGAGGGCCGGCCATACGCCGACCACCTCGGCCCGCCAGGCCTCCACCATCTGGGTGGCCAGTTCGCGGGACAGTTCGATATCGCACAGGCAACCGGGGAAGGACACCAGCGCGTACGCGATATCGAGGGTGGCATCGCGGAAACCGCCCCATTCGTAGTCGAGGATGCGGGCGCCCTCGTCGTTGATGATCACATTGTCCGGGCACAGGTCCGAGGGGCTGAACGCCCGGAACCGGCCGCCCCCGAACAGCCGGGCCCCGTGGGCGACCTGTTCGGCCACCTCGTCGGGTACCTCGATACCGAGTTCGCGCCGCAGCAACCCGGGCACCTCCGTGACGGCGGTTTCGGCCTGCTGGGCGATACCGTCCACCCGGTGCAGCACGTCGACCCGGCGGAGCAGTGCGACGAAATCGAGTTCCCGCCCCACGGTGGCGGCGTGCATGCGGCCGAGCGCCTGCGCGAACGCCATCATCGCGTTCTGGGCGGCCGGTTCGGCGCCGGAGCGCAGCACATCGGTGAGTTTGGTGTTCTCCCCCAGATCGCTCAGCACGAGCAACCGGTCGGGCAGGCTGTGCGCGATCAGGTACGCGCCCGGCCGTTCGCCACGGCTCAGCGCGGTGGTGAACTGATAGGACACCGCTTCCCGGAGGAAGGCCGAATCGACGCTGGCGACACCCGGCATGATCGTCACGTTCTTGGGGTCCGCGACGGCACCACGCACCTGCTTGACGATCAAGGTGCGCGGTAGGGAGAAAGCGTTCTCCGCGACCCGGACCCGTAGGACGGTCGTCCGTCCGCTGCCACTGAGTTCGGTGGGATCGCTCAGCTTCACCGGAGCACCCATGCGCTTTGTGAGCAACTGCTGTGCTGCGGATACGACTTCGGTGGCTCGTTCGGCCAGTAGTGCAGTCATCGCATCTCAAGTTACTCGCATTCGGTCACTTCTAGCGACCGGTTGCACAACCTTTCCGTGTCGCCCGGCGTGTCAGGCGTGTTCTCCGGCGTATTTCCGGCCTGCTTGACAGCGCTGCGCAGGTCGGGTTTTCTCGATCTGAACTGCTGTGCGCCGCACCGGAAACCCGTTGAGCCGAAAGGTATGCCAGCGTGACCGACACACCGAGTTCCACCCCCGACTCCCCCGGTGCCCCGGACACGGCAGGCAGGCAGCCCACTCCCGGCGAACCGCGGCCGACGGCGGAGGGCGGCCCGGCCGCGGGCAGCCCGCGGACCGCCGATTTCCCCGGGGGTGTCGTCCACGACCCGGGCCGGAGTGGCCCGCCCGGAATGGAGAAACCGGTTACCACCGCGGGCCCCGGCACCGATCCCGCGGCCCGCACGGTCACCGATGGTCCCGCACAGCCCGCGGCGACGGAACGGCCTCAGCCGGACGGGACCGTTCCCGATCCGGCCGGCGGTCGGCCCGTCTACGGCCCACCCGGCACGGGTCCCGGGCCGGAGACACCGGTCTACGGCTATCAGGCGCTCGGCACCGGAATCCCCGGACGGCTCGATGTCGGGCACGCGCTCAGCTACGGGCTCGAGAAGTTTCGCCTCAATCCGGGCCCCTGGATCGCGGCGACCTCACTCGGCTTCATCATCTACCTGCTGTTCTTTCTGGTGGTTCGGATCACCGAACCACGGTCGGCGACGGCGCTGCTGGTGCTTTTCGCCGTCGTCATGGCCGGGCTCTGGGTACTCCAGGCCGCCCTGGTACGCGGCGCGCTGTACGAAGCCGACGGCTACCGGCCGGGTTTCGGCTCGTATTTCTATATCGGCAACCTGGGTAACGCGTTCCTGACCGCGTTACTGGCCTTCCTGGCCACCACCCTCGCCTCCGCGCTGTGCCTGATTCCGGGAATGCTGGTCGGTATCGGCTGTATGTTCTCGCTGCATTTCGCCATCGACCAGGGGCAGACTCCGGTCGAGGCGATCAAATCCAGTTTCCTGCTGGCACTGCGGGATCCGTGGCGGGTGTTCCTGCTGGTGCTGACCGTCGTCGTGGTCACCTGTCTCGGTCTGCTCGCCTGCGGGTTCGGCCTCCTGGTGGCCGGCCCGGTGGCGGCGATCGCGGTCACCTACGCGTACCGCACCCTCACCGGTGGCCCGGTATCGCCCGTCTGACGAACCGGACCTCTGCCTTCCGTCGGCCCCCGCGACGGACTAGTCCGCTACCGCACGGGCGTGTCCGGCCACCGTCGATGACATCAGTGGCCGGACGTCGCATCCGTGCTGTCTAGCCGGCGCCCGCCTCGGTGACCGCGGCCCCGGTCGCACCGTTGGTATCGGCCTTGCCCTTGTTCTGCGGCCGGGCGTCCAGCCCTGCTTCCTTGCGCTGCTGCGCCGTGATGGGGGCGGGCGCATCGGTGAGCGGGTCCACCCCACCGCCGGTCTTGGGGAAGGCGATGACCTCGCGGATCGAGTCGAGACCGGCGAGCAGCGCGACTATGCGGTCCCAGCCGAAGGCGATACCGCCGTGCGGCGGGGCACCGAAGGCGAAGGCATCCAGCAGGAAGCCGAACTTCTCCTGTGCCTCGGCCTCGCTGATCCCCATCACCTGGAAGACCCGTTCCTGCACATCCTTGCGGTGGATACGGATGCTGCCGCCGCCGATCTCGTTACCGTTGCAGACGATGTCGTAGGCGTAGGCGAGGGCGGAACCGGGATCGGTGTCGAAGGTGTCGATCGACTCCGGCTTCGGCGAAGTGAAGGCATGGTGCACCGCCGTCCACGACGAATGTCCCAGCGCCACATCGCCGCTGGCGGTGGCGTCGGCGGCGGGTTCGAACAGTGGGGCATCCACGATCCAGACGAACGACCACGCATTCTCGTCGATCAGCCCGACCCGCTGCGCGATCTCCGACCGCGCCGCACCGAGCAGGGCACGCTGAGCCTTGGCCGGTCCGGCCGCGAAGAACACGCAGTCCCCCGGCTGGGCGCCCACATGTACGGCCAGCCCTTCCCGTTCGGCCTCGCTGAGGTTCTTGGCGACCGGGCCGCCGAGCGTGCCGTCGTCACCGACCAGCACATATGCCAGTCCTTTGGCGCCGCGCTGTTTGGCCCAGTCCTGCCAGGCATCGAGCTGGCGGCGCGGCTGGCTCGCCCCGCCGGGCATGACGACGGCACCGACATAGGGCGCCTGGAATACCCGGAACGGTGTCTCGGCGAAGTATTCGGTGCATTCGGTGATCTCCACCCCGAAACGCAGATCCGGCTTATCGCTGCCGAACCGGCGCATCGCCTCGGCATAGGTCATATGCGGGATAGGGGTCGGGATCCGATAGCCGATGAGTTCCCACAGCGCCACCAGGATGTCCTCGGCCAGCAGGATCACATCCTCCTGGCGCACGAAGCTCATCTCGAGGTCGAGCTGAGTGAATTCGGGCTGGCGGTCGGCCCGGAAATCTTCGTCGCGGTAGCAGCGCGCGATCTGGAAGTAGCGTTCGATACCGCCCACCATCAGTAGCTGTTTGAACAGCTGCGGGCTCTGCGGCAACGCGTAGAAACTCCCGGGCTGCAGACGCGCCGGTACCAGGAAATCGCGCGCGCCCTCGGGCGTCGAACGGGTCAGGGTCGGGGTTTCCACTTCGACGAATTCGTGCCGGGCCAGCACCGCGCGCGCGGCGGCGTTCACTCTCGACCGCAGGCGGATGGCATGGGCCGGGCCCTCGCGGCGCAGATCGAGGTATCGGTACCGGAGCCGGGCCTCCTCGCCGGGCTGCTCGTCGAGCTGGAACGGCAGCGGGGCACTCTCGTTGAGGACCTCGAGTTCTTTGACGTTCACCTCGACGGCGCCGGTCGGCAATTCGGGGTTCTCGTTGCCCTCGGGCCGCTCTTCGACCACACCGACGATCCGAACGCAGTACTCGGCCCGTAGCCGGTGCGCTTGCTCGGCCGCCGGACCCTCCCGGAAGACCGCCTGCGCCACACCGGAGGCATCACGCAGATCGATGAAGATCACGCCACCGTGGTCACGCCGCCGCGCCACCCAACCGGAGAGGGTCACGGTCTGACCGGCCTGTTCGCCTCGCAACGAACCGGCCAAGTGGGTGCGCAGCACGGGATTCCTTTCGACGTTCGGAGCACACCGGGACGGCCACCGGATGCGGTTGCCATCGTAGTGTGCCCCGGCGGGCGGGCTGAAACGGATATATTGCCAGCACCAGCAAAGTCGCAGCAAATACGTTCTCAGACGGGATGCTCGCATGACTTTCAACGAACGCGTGCAGATCGACCCCGGCCGCGCCTCCTCCGGCGGCGGTCCCGGCCGCGGCGGCAGGCTGGCCCTCGGCGGCGGTGCGGGCGGGCTGATCGTGCTGGTCGTCGCCCTGCTCATGGGAGGCGATCCCGGGTCGGTGCTCGGCCGGTTCACCGGCACTCAGGACACGGGGCAGCGGGAGGTCACGGCCGGCACTCCCCAGCATTGCCGGACCGGAGCCGACGCCAACACCTATGTGGACTGCCGGGTCGTGCTCACCGCACAGAGCCTCGACGCCGTCTGGGCGGAGCAACTGCCCAGCCAGACCGGTGTCACATACGAACAACCCGGCCTGCGCCTGTTCACCGGCTCGGTGTCCACCGGGTGCGGGTATGCCACCAGCGAGGTCGGCCCGTTCTATTGCCCGGCCGACCGGACCGCGTATTTCGACGTCGGGTTCTTCCAGGAGCTCGTGGACCGTTTCGGGGCCGCAGGCGGACCGCTGGCGCAGGAGTACGTCGTCGCGCACGAGTTCGGCCACCACATCCAGACCCTGCTCGGTGATATCGGCCGGGCCCAGCGGGATCCGCAGGGCCCGGAATCGGGGGCGGTACGCACCGAGTTGCAGGCCGACTGTTACGCCGGCATCTGGGCTCATTACGCCGACCGCACACCCGCACCGGGTTCGAACACACCGCTGCTGCAACCGCTCGACGATGCCGATATCCGCGACGCCCTGTCCGCGGCGGCAGCGGTCGGCGACGACCGGATCCAGCAGGCGGCGCAGGGCCGGGTGAACCCGGAGGTATGGACGCACGGCGCGGGCGAACAACGGCAGAAGTGGTTCCTCGCCGGATACCGCACGGGTGAGGTGCGGGCCTGCGATACCCATTCGGCCACCGATCTGAACAACCCGGACAGCTCGCGCTGACCCGGTGGATCAGAACTGGCTGTCGTAGCCGGCGTCCTCGTCGGGATCGACCGCTCCGATGACCTCCGGCGCCGATTCACCCAGCGGACCGGTGAGGTCGTCGTTACCGGTCGCGCTGCGATACGACTCGACGGTCCGGCCGTGTTCCTCGTCGTTGTTGCGCTGACCGGCCGCACCCGGTGCACCACCGCCCATGAAGCCACTGGACGCGGGAGTGGTGGCCGCAGGGGTCATCCCGGTGGGCAGCATGCCCGGCCGCATCACATTGCCGATCGGGGGCGTGGTCGCACCGGGAACGCCCGGCACCGACGGCGAACCGGGGACGCCCGGCGTGCCACCGGTCGACAGACCCGGACTCCCGCTCGGCATTCCGGGACTCCCCGGCATACCGGGACTTCCGGTACTCAGCCCGGCTGCGGTGGTCGCGGCCGGCTCACCGGCGGTCGAACCGAGCACGGACTCCAGGGCAGACGGATCCGAGGCAAGGCTCTGCGCCTGCTGCAACATCGGTTCGCCGACGCTCTGCGCCACTTGCTGGGCGGCCTGCGCGGCCTGCTGGCCGTCCACACCGAGCATCTGCTGCACCACACCGCTCAGTTCCGCGGTCCGGCCCGCGAGGTCCCCGCGTGTGATGTTGGTGACCGTGACGGCCTGGCCGAGGTGTTCGGTGGCCGACGCGATGAGCGCGGTCTGCGCGGGCGGGGTCATCACCACCGGTGCGAGCGCTGTGGCCTGGGTAAGGAAGGACGCGGCAATGGTGGTGAGCTGCGCGTTGCCCTGCTGCACCACCGCGGCCGCGGCCTGCGTCATCGCCGAGATATCGAACCCGCGCTGGCTGGTCTGCACACCGGAATTGTTGGCTTCCTGCCCGGCCGTCTGAGCGGTCTGGGCGGCCTCGCTCTCCCACGACTGGCCCATGGCGGACAGGCTGCTCTTACCCACACCCATCGCCACCTCGATGACCTGGGACGCCTGGCTGAGGATGGCGGTGGGATCCAGTGCGCCGATGACACCGGTTCCGAAACTGCTGAGCAGATCGCGAATCGGCGCGAACAGCACGTCGATTCCGGGCAGCGCCGGCAGTGCGGCGCCGTTGAGCAGGGCGCCCACCGGGTCGGACGGCAGTGCGGGGGCCGCGGCGGCGGGAACGCCCGCCGCGGCACCGGCGGGCGCGCCGACGCCGGCGGCCGCTGCCGCCTGACCGAGGAGGCCCTGGGCCGTATCGATCACGGGGGCCGCCGCCTGGTTCACGACACCCAGTACATGGTCCGCTTGCGCGGACACGTCGTCGACGGCGCCCGACAGGATGTCCTGGGCCTCCGGCGCCTCGCCGGCGAGCCCGGAAAGTCCCGGCATCCCGCCCGGCATTCCGGCGGTCGCGGGCGCGTCCTCGGAAACCCGCTGCGAGAGCACGAACTCGGGTGATTCGACCGGTGCTTCCCCCTCCGGAAGCTGACCCAGCGGAATATCCTGGATCGCCGCACCGGGATCCGGTGTGGTCGCCGGGGCCGCGGTCACAGGGCTGCCGGAGGGAACGGCGTGCTGCAACTCGGGAGCGATGAGGCCGGCGGTTCCGGCGCCGGTGTCGAGCGGTTTCACAGCGCGCCTCCCACCGCACCGAGCGCACCGGCGGTGCCGTCGTCGGTGAGGTCGTAGCCGATCGCCGAGGAGAACGCGGCCTGGGACAGATGCTGGTACTTGGCCGCGAGGTCGTTGATATCGCGGGTCTGCAGTACTTGAGCGGCGGCGAACATGGCCAGGTAGTCGGCGCCGATCAGACCGAACACCGGCGTCAGCGCGGCGACGTTGCGCAGGGCGTCGATATTGGCGACGCCGGCGATCTCCGTGCCGATACCGGCGTTCGTGGTACCGAATACCCGCAGCGCTTCGGTTTCCACCGAGGTATTACTCATCGGGCTCCCCCCTGGTTCATCGTGAACATCATCGCTACCGCGTGAAACTTCTCGTGTGCCACAACGACACGCGCCCCTGCGGCATCAAATGGTTGCCGCCCGAATATAGCCCACCTCGCCGGTCACCGACGAGACCCAACCCCGGCACAAAACTAGAACAGGTTGCAAATTAGAACGAGTTCTATATTCTCGTCCGCATGAAGGTCGCAGTGACCGGCGCAGCCGGCTACCTGGGTACGAATCTGCTCCCGTTGCTCGCCGAGCGCGGCGACGAGATCACCGCCATCGACCGGGTGGCACCTCGGCAATCCGGCACGCCGAACGTCACCTGGGTGAGCGCCGATGTCCTGGATCCGGCATCCATGCGGGCGGCCCTCGACGGCGCCGAGGTGGTGTACCACCTGGTCGCGGTGATCACCCTGGCGGACAAGAACGATCTCGCCTGGCGCGTGAACACCGAGGGTGTACGCGTGGTGGCCGAGGCAGCCCACGCGGTCGGCGCCCGCCGGTTCGTGCACGCCAGCTCGATCCACGCCTTCGACCAGTACAGCTGCGGCGGTTCGATCGACGAGACCACCCTGCGCTCCACCGACACCGGCCTGCCCGTCTACGACCGGTCCAAATGGGCCGGCGAGATCGAACTCCGCAAGGTGATCGAGTCCGGCCTGGACGCGGTTCTCTGCAACCCCACCGGCGTATTCGGGCCCGCCGACCACGGAACTCCGCTCTCCCGGATCAACCGTTCCCTGCGCGACGCCGCCCGCGGGCGCATTCCCGCCATGATCGACGGCGGCTTCGACCTGGTCGATGTCCGGGATGTGGCGCGCGGCCTGCTGCTCGCCGGGGAACACGGCCGCACCGGGGAGAACTACCTGCTCGGCGGCGAGATGATCTCCATGCTCGAGCTCTGCCGGATGGCGGCCCGGCACGGCGGGAAGAAGGGGCCGCGCTTCTCCATCTCACCGAAACTGGTCGCGGGCCTCATTCCGGTGATGGAGCCGATCGGCAAACGCCTGGGTACCGATGTCGTCTCCAAGGCGGCGCTCGGCGCACTGGTTTCGGCGCCGCTGGTCGACCACGGTAAAGCCACCCGTGAACTGGGGTATCGGCCCCGGCCGATCGACGATACCGTGCGCGATCTGGTGGCCTTCTTCGCCGACCCACACGCCCCGTTACCGGATTTCACCCCGACTGCTTGACAGTAGTTAGAACGCGTGTTCGACTGGTCGCGTGCGGTGGCAGAACCAGACCCTGGACGCCGACGACGGCGCACTGCCCGGCCTCGGCCGGGCCGGATTCGCCCGCACCGTACAGACTCCCGAATTCGAGGGCATCACCTTTCACGAGGTGCTCTGCAAAAGCGCACTGAACAAGGTTCCCGAGCAGTCGAATCTACCGTTCCAGTGGACGATCAACCCGATGCGGGGATGTTCGCACGCCTGCCGCTACTGCTTCGCCCGCGGATCGCACGAATACCTCGAACTCGACGCCGGAACGGATTTCGACACCCAGATCGTGGTGAAAACGAATATCGCGGCGGTACTGCGACGCGAGCTCACCCGCCGTTCCTGGCATCGGGAGCAGGTCGCGTTGGGCACCAACACCGACCCTTACCAGCGCGCCGAGGGCCGATATCGGCTGATGCCCGGAATCATCAGGGCCCTGACCGATTCCGGTACGCCGTTCTCGATCCTCACCAAAGGCACCCTGCTGCACCGCGATCTGCCGCTGCTGAGCCTGGCCGCGCGCGAGGTCCCGGTACATATCGGGATCTCGCTGGCCCTGCTGGACCCGGAGTTGCAGCGTGGCCTGGAACCCGGCACACCCGCACCGCGAGCCCGTCTCGACCTGGTCCGCGCCTGCGGTGATGCCGGTTTCGCCGTCGATGTGATGGTGGCGCCGGTGATCCCGTATCTCACCGACGGCCGGGCCCAGCTGGACGAACTGTTCGGCGAACTCGCCGCCGCCGGAGCAGAGTCGGCGGCGTTGCTTCCCCTGCATCTGCGCGGTAGTACGCGTGGCTGGTTCCTGGGCTGGCTCGCCGAAACCCACCCCGCGCTGCTGCGCCGATACCGCCAGCTCTACCGGCGCGGTGCGACGGTCGCACCCGAATACGCATCGTGGCTCCGGGAGCGGGTCGATCCGCTGCTGCGCGAGCACGGCTTGTACCCGGCAGAACCGCGCCCCGCCGAGGCTCGTCCGGTACCGGAGCCCGCCGCTACGCCGCAGCTCGAGCTGTTCGCCTGAACCTGTGCGGCGGGTTCGGCAGGCCGGTGCCGGTTTCCCCGGACGCGAAGCACACGCACGGCGCATTCGCGCGGTGATGTCGTCGATTCCGCCGGACAACCGCCCGGACAGGGGTCCGGGCGGGTGTCTCGACGCGATCACCACGCAACAGACTGCTCGACAAGCCCGCTATCTGCGGTTTTGCCTCACCGCCTGGCCGGCCGCCGCCTCCGGACCACCTCACCGGACCGCGCCCGCGGCGCACCGGACGCGCACTTTCTCGGCGCGGCGGCCCCCGGCAGGGGTAGGTTGGCGGCTGGTAGCTCATTTCGACGAGGAAGTGAAGCACGCGTATGGTTTCGCACCCCGACAACATCGCCCCGTCCGATGCCGCGCCGGCCGAGAATTCCTCCGGCGCAGCGGTACTGGATCGCGTCGTCATCCGGTTCGCGGGCGATTCCGGTGACGGTATGCAGCTCACCGGCGACCGGTTCACCCACGAGGCCGCGGCGTTCGGCAACGATCTGGCCACCCAGCCCAACTTCCCGGCCGAGATCCGGGCCCCGCAGGGCACCCTGCCGGGTGTGTCGTCGTTCCAGATCCAGATCGCCGACCACGATATTCTCACCGCCGGCGATCAGCCGGATGTGCTGGTCGCGATGAACCCGGCGGCGCTGAAGGCCAATCTGGCCGAGTTACCCCGCGGCGGCACCCTCATCGTCAACACCGACGAATTCACCAAACGCAACCTCACCAAGGTCGGCTACGCCGCCGATCCGCTGACCGGCGAGGACCTGACGGATTTCGTCGTGCACCAGGTACCGATGACCTCGCTGACCCTGGCCGCCACCGAATCGGCCGGTGTCGGCAAGAAGGACGGCCAGCGGGCGAAGAACATGTTCGCCCTCGGCCTGCTGTCCTGGATGTACGGGCGGCCGATCGGCGGTACCGAGAAGTTCCTGCGGGAGAAGTTCGCGAAGAAACCCGAAATCGCCGAGGCCAATATCCTCGCCTTCCGGGCGGGTTGGAACTACGGCGAAACCACCGAGGCCTTCGCCACCACCTACCGGGTCGCCCCGGCCGCCCTGCCCGCGGGCACCTACCGGCAGATCACCGGGAACACCGCGCTGGCATACGGCCTGATCACCGCCGGGTCGCTGGCGGGTATCCCGCTGTTCCTCGGCACCTACCCGATCACACCGGCCTCCGACATCCTGCACGAGCTGAGCAAGCACAAGAACTTCGGTGTCACCACCTTCCAGGCCGAGGACGAGATCGCCGGGATCGGTGCCGCCCTGGGCGCCGCGATAGGTGGTGCCCTCGGGGTCACCAGCACATCGGGGCCGGGGCTGGCGCTCAAGAGCGAAACAATCGGGCTCGCGGTGATGACCGAACTGCCGCTGGTGATCGTCGACGTCCAGCGCGGGGGCCCGTCCACCGGTTTGCCGACCAAGACCGAGCAGGCCGATCTGCTGCAGGCACTGTACGGCCGCAACGGCGAATCCCCGGTCGCCGTGCTGGCGCCGCGCTCACCGGCCGACTGTTTCGCCGCCGCGGTGGAGGCGGCCCGGATCGCGCTCACGTACCGGACGCCCGTTCTCCTGCTGTCCGACGGGGCGATCGCCAACGGTTCCGAGCCGTGGGCCATCCCCGAAGTGAGCGAACTCGAACCTATCGACCCAGCGTTCGAGCCCGCCGGCGACGGTGAGTTCCAGCCCTATGCCCGCGACCCGGAAACCCTCGCCCGACCCTTGGCGGTACCGGGGACCGCCGGCCGGGCCCACCGGATCGGTGGCCTGGAGAAGGCCGACGGCAGCGGTGACATCTCCTACGATCCGGCCAACCACGAGCTGATGGTGCGGCTGCGCCAGGCCAAGATCGACGGTATCTCGGTGCCGCCGGCCGAGGTCGACGACCCGGACGGCGCGGCACGGGTCCTGCTCGCCGGCTGGGGCAGCTCCTACGGGCCGATCGGCGAGGCCTGCCGCCGTGTCCGCCGCCGTGGCGCGCGGGTCGCCCAGCTGCATCTGCGCCATCTCAACCCGCTTCCACCGGATCTCGGCGATATCCTGCGCCGATACGACACCGTGGTGGCGCCCGAGATGAACGGCGGACAGCTGGCCTGGCTGCTGCGGGCGAAGTACCTCGTGGACGTGCAACCATGGACGAAGGTGGCGGGAACGGCATTCTCCGCCCAGGAACTGGTCGGCGTGATCGACGCGGCCCTGGACGGCACACTGGCCGAACTGGAGCAGAGCAAGGCATTCACCGCCCGAGCTCGAGCGACCTATCGGAGGAACGGGGACACCGCATGATCGGATCAGGCCCGGATGCGGTGGCGGAGCGGACCACAAATGGCCCTCGATCATGCGCGAAAGGCACAGCATGACCATCATCGAAACCTCGCCGGCCGGGGCGGACCTCGGCATCACGCCGGTCTCGGGACTGACCGGCGTGCCGACCGCAGACGGCCCCCAGAAGGCCAAGGACTACACCTCCGACCAGGAAGTGCGCTGGTGCCCCGGCTGCGGTGACTATGTCATCCTCGCCACGGTGCGCGGGTTCCTGGCCGAACTCGGCCTGCGCCGGGAGAACCTCATGTTCGTCTCCGGGATCGGCTGCTCCAGCCGATTCCCCTACTACCTCGACGCCTACGGGATCCACTCGATCCACGGCCGGGCACCCGCTATCGCCACCGGCCTGGCGGTGACCCGTCCGGATCTGTCGGTCTGGGTGGTCACCGGAGACGGGGACGCGCTCTCCATCGGCGGAAACCACCTGATCCACGCCCTGCGCCGCAATGTGAACATGACCATCCTGCTGTTCAACAACCGGATCTACGGTCTCACCAAGGGCCAGTACTCCCCCACGTCCGAAGCCGGCAAGGTCACCAAATCGACGCCCATGGGCTCGGTCGATCATCCGTTCAACACGCTGTCGGTCGCTCTCGGCGCGGAAGCGACGTTCGCCGCCCGCGCTCTGGACTCCGACCGTGCGGGACTCACCGAGGTGCTGCGCGCGGCTGCCGAACACCGCGGTACCTCGTTCGTGGAGATCCTGCAGGACTGCCCCATCTTCAACGACGGTTCCTTCGATGTGCTGCGGCGCGGCGACAGCGAGTCCCGCCTGATACCGCTCCGGCACGGCGAACCCCTGCGTTTCGGCGCCGACGGCGAATACGCCGTGGTACAGCGAGGTTTCGGGCTGGCCGTGGCACCGGCGACGGAGGTCGCGGAGGACGATATCGTCGTCCACGACGCCCACCGCGACGACCCCGAATACGCCTACGCCCTGTCGCGCCTTTCCGACCAAGATCTCGACCACGTGGTCACCGGTATCTTCCGGGCCGTGCGGCGACCGACCTACGACGACGGCGTCCGGGCGCAGAGCACAGCCGCCCAGGAGAAGAACCCGGTCGGTCCCGACGCGCTACAGCGTCTGCTCACCGGGCCGGAGACCTGGACGGTCTGATCGGCGCAATCGGCCCTGCCCGAACAAGGACGAGTCGCACTATGGCGGGCGATCTGCGGAATCACGACTCTGCTGCCGGGTCACTCGGCGGTTTCGTCCGTATGGACGACACCGATGGCCGGCCCGGCGCATCGGGTTATCGGCGGTCCGGGAGAAAACCTGGCTGTGCGGGATTGCGTGGTCGGTGCGAGTTTCGTTGCCGCGGCGCCTCGGCGGAGCTTCCTCGTCGACTATGCCGCTCACACCGTTCGCGACGGTGGACACAGCTCGTCGCCTCGCTCCGTGTCCGGGAACCGGGCGCTGATCCGGATCCGGCGTACCGGGGCCCCACGCTCGTGCGGGGCGTTGCCGCCAGAGCAGTAGGCGATACCGGCCGGTGCGCGGGCTGCTCCGGGTGTTCGGTGATCCGAGCGATTACTTCGGCATCGCTCGCTCTTGCCCATTCCGGGAACCTGCAGCGGTCCGCCGGCCACCGCAGATCGTCACGGTGGCTTCCTCGGGCTCATATCAGTACAGTGCGACGATCTCCTCGTCGGTGAGCACGATCTGGGCTACGTAGTCCTTGGCGCGGGCCGCAGCGACCGCCCGGTACAGGGGACGCTCCGGAAGGGCGGCATCACGGGCTTCGGCGCGTAACTGGTGCACCAGCAGGTCGGCGACCGCGACACCGGCCGCGAGTTCGCTGCGGGACAAGGCGTCGGCCAGCCGGCGCAGGCCCAGGATATGCAGTTCACGGCCGCTGCCCGCGTCGGTGTACATGGCCAGCGGTACCAGTTGACGATCCGGACCTGCCGTCAGCCGCAGGATCACCCGGCTGAGACGGCCGGGGTGGACCAGCAATTCGACACCGGTCACGGCGGGAACCCGTAGCTGCCGGGTCCGCCACAGCGTACGGGCGTTCAGCGTGTTCCCGGCCAGCCACAGGCGGCGTCGCCGGACCGCCAGAACATATCCGGCGGCCGGCACGGCCACCACGAGAGCTGCCACGACTCCGGTGACCGGATCCAGAAACAATCCGGCCACGAGACCGGCAACCAGGGCGAGACATACCGCAACCAATGCCAAGCGGCGAAGGACAGGCGCGTACATCTCGGGTGCTACCAGGTCCAGCCCGATTCGCTGGTCGTCGTCGGGCGGGGGCGAATCGGTCACGGCGGCGCTTTTCGGTCCGAGGGGCAGGGGGTCGCCCGCAGAGTACTACGGGCGGTCGGACAGCGTGGCGACGATATCCGCCAGCGGGACCTGCCGCTGGTCGCCCGTGCGCATATCCTTCAGCCCGATGGTCTGCTCGGCCAGATCGCGGTCACCGAGGATCAAGGTGTAGCGGGCACCCGACCGGTCGGCGGCCTTCATGGCCCCCTTGACTCCGCGGTCGCCGTAGACCAGGTCTACGCTCACACCGGCGGCCCGGAGTTCGCCGGCCAGCACCACCATCCGCTGTTTCGCGGCGTCCCCGAGCGGAACCCCGAATACCTCGCAGCGTGCCGGATCGCCCGCGCCGACCCCTTCGGCGGCGAGCGCCAGGACGGTGCGGTCCACCCCGAGCCCGAAGCCGATACCGGACAGCGCCTGCCCGCCCAGCTCCGCCATCAGACCGTCGTAGCGGCCGCCCCCGCCGATCCCGGATTGCGCACCGAGGCCGTCGTGCACGAATTCGAAGGTCGTTTTCGTGTAGTAGTCCAGTCCGCGCACCATCCGCGGGTTCAGCACATACGGCACGCCGAGCGCGTCCAGGTGGGCGAGAACCCGGTCGAAGTGGTTCTTCGCCGATTCGGACAGGTGATCCAGCATCAGCGGGGCGTCGGCGGTCATCTCGCGCACTTCGGGTCGTTTGTCGTCGAGTACGCGCAGCGGGTTGATCTCGGCGCGGCGCCGGGTCTCGGCGTCGAGATCGAGACCGAAGAGGAATTCCTGTAACCGCTCGCGGTACTGCGGGCGGCAGGTCTCGTCGCCGAGCGAGGTGATCTCGAGCCGGAACCCGGTGAGACCCAGCCCGCGGAACCCGGCATCGGCCACCGCGATGACTTCCGCGTCCAGCGCGGGATCGTCGACGCCGATGGCTTCCACCCCGACCTGCTGCAACTGCCGGTAGCGGCCCTTCTGGGGTCGTTCGTAGCGGAAGAACGGGCCCGCGTAGCTCAGTTTCACCGGTAGCTGACCACGGTCCAGGCCGTGTTCGATCACCGCGCGCATCACTCCGGCGGTGCCTTCCGGCCGCAGGGTCACGCTGCGTTCGCTGCGGTCGGAGAAGGTGAACATCTCCTTGCTCACCACATCGGTGGACTCGCCGACGCCGCGCGCGAACAGTTCGGTGTCCTCGAAGATCGGCAGCTCGATATGCCCGTACCCGGCGAGTCGGGCGGCGCGGAGCAGGCCGTCGCGTACCGCGACGAACTCGGCCGAACCGGGCGGGACATAATCCGGCACCCCCTTCGGGGCGGAGAAGCTGCTGGTCTTGGTCACGGTGAACCAGTTTCCACCACCCGGCCCGGTCGCGTCCAACCGGTTACGGCGGCCACGGCGCCCGCGCGGGGAGTCCCGGGTGATATCCGGGGGCCCACAGCCGGAGATGGCAGACTCTAGTCCCGGAACCAACAGACCAGAAGCGACCGGCCGGGCCCGGGCCCGGCCGCCGCACGGGAGGAACGTGGTAGTGCCGAGCAACGAACAGCGCCGAGCTGCGGCGAAACGCAAGCTGGAACGACAGCTCGCCAACCGGGCCGAACGCGCGCGCAAGCGTAAGCAACTCACCATCGCCGGATCCGCGCTCGGTGTCGTCGTGGTGATCGCCGCGGTGACCGGTGTGTATTTCCTGACCCGAGGAGAGGACAACGCCGACTCCGCCGCCTCGCAGACACCCGACGCCTCGCTGTCCAGCACGCCGGGCGCCGCACCGCCGCCACCCGCGGCCGCGAAACCGGCCAGTGTGAATTGCGTCTACAACGCCACCCCCGAGCCGGCGGCCAAACCGGTGGAGAAACCGCGCGCAGAGGGTATCCAGACCGGCGACGCCAACGCGACGCTGAGCCTCAGTGTGGATACCAACCACGGCCCGCTCGGGCTGACGCTGAACAATGCCGAATCGCCGTGCACCGTGAACAGTTTTGCCAGCCTGGCGGGCCAGGGCTATTTCGACGGTACGGACTGCCATCGCCTCACCCAGGGCGAGGGGCTGAAGGTCCTGCAGTGTGGCGATCCGACCGGCACCGGTACCGGCGGGCCGGGATATCAGTTCGACAACGAGTACCCCACCGACCAGTACCCGCCGAACGATCCGGCCCTGTCGGAGCCGATCAGCTACAAGCGCGGTGTGCTGGCCATGGCGAACGCCGGACCGGGCACCAACGGTAGCCAGTTCTTCATCGTCTACGGCGATTCGATGCTGCCGCCCAACTACACGATCTTCGGCACTGTAGACGAGGCCGGTCTGGCCACGCTGGATACTATCGCCGGGATCGGCCAGGACGAATCCAACGGTCCGGGCGACGGCAAACCGAACCAGTCCGTGACGCTGAATTCGGTACGGATCGACTGAGATCGGCCGGGCGGGTTCGCCCCCGCGGCGATCCCGTAGATATATGCTGGTCGGCGTTACGTAGTACAGACTGTGCCCCTGTCTCTCGGGTAATCTCGAAAGCGGGAGTGCGCGTGACCATGTCGCGCTCATCGGTCGCCGTTCGGGCCGGTGCGCTGCCGGCGGGATCTTCCGGAGAGCGGATCCCGGCGGACCGTTCGCGGGTCGGGTGGCGAATCCCGATCCGCCCGGCGCGGCACCCGCTGCCGCCGGGCACCATGAACACCCATAGTGACCACCGCAGTATCGGGAGCAGCCATGTCCGAGGATATCGACGATATCGGCCGGGAAACCGCGGCCATGATGAAGACGATGTTGCAGATCGCGACCCTCGTCGCGTTGAAAACCCGGGAACGCGGTCAGCGTGAGGCCGAGGCCCGCGTGAAGCTCACCGAGGCACGGGTGAAAGAGGCCCGGGAACTGCAGATCCGCGAGGCGCGCGACGCCAAGTCCAAGGATCCACGCAACCTCGCATTGGCCCAGACCATTTCGCGGGCGGCGGCCGAAGTCAAACCCGGCTCCTCCGTCCCGCAACGGGAAACGAGCGGTTACCGCGGGGTGCAGCTGGAGAAGGACCGCGTCACGCTGGAACGATTCACGGAGAGATCCGAACAGCTGACCGGTACCGCCACCGCGGTGAGTTACGACTCGGTGGAGCGCCGGGCCGCATTGGCCGCGCATTTGGCCAAGATCGGGATCGCCCCGGAACTGGCGGCGGCCCGGATGCTGGTCGAGGTGGGCCAGGCGGGTCCCGCCAGCGAAGCGGCCCGCAACCGCCCGGACCGCACACCCGCGGTCCAGCGGGCCCGGGAACAGGAACTCAGCCGCAGCCGCGGTCTGGAGCGGAGCCGGTAACCCCGGTCGGCGGTTTGCGGAGGCGTTCGCGCGCTTGCGCCGATCGGTACAACGATAAAACCCCCCGACTAGAAGCGGGTTTTATAGTGGCGTTTATGGGTTTAAATAATTTTAAAAGACATGGGAACTCGCGCCGCCCGAGCGAGTGATGGACTACGGGCCGGATCCGTCGGTCGCTCTGCACGTGAT
>NZ_JARWOV010000220.1 GCF_029868855.1 Nocardia carnea
CTATATCACCGACGCGGCCCTCACCACCCTCCCGGCCCGGTTCCACGGCAGCGCCAACGATCCGCTGCTGGCGGCGCTGGCGCTGGCACTGGCGCAATGGCGGGCCCCCCGCCGCGGCCCCCCCCGGCCCGGCCCGGTCAAGGCGGGACGGGGCGGCCGCCTTGGGTGGGGGGGGGGGGCGCGCGCCCCGCCCCCCTCCCCCCCCCCGGGCGCCGCCCGCCCCCCCCCCCCCCCCCCCCCCCACGGCCCGATCTGCGTCGGGATCGACCCGCATCCCGCGCTGCTGGACGCCTGGGGCCTGCCGGACGACGCGAACGGCCTGGAAACCTTCGCCGAGATCTGCGTGGAAGCCTTCGACGGGGTGGCGGCGGTGGTCAAACCGCAGGTTGCCTTCTTCGAGGCCTACGGCTCGGCGGGAATCGCGGTTCTCGAACGCACCATCGAGGTGCTGCGGGGTTCCGGCACTCTGGTCCTCGCCGATGCCAAACGCGGCGATATCGGCTCCACCATGGCCGCGTACGCCCGCACGTGGCTCGGTGACGGGCCGCTGGGCGCGGATGCGGTCACGGTCTCGCCCTACCTCGGGTTCGGCGCCCTGCGGCCCGCCCTGGACCTGGCCCGCGCCAACGGGCGTGGTGTCTTCGTCCTGGCCGCCACGTCGAATCCGGAGGCTGCCCGGGTCCAGCAGGCGATGGTGGACGGGCGGACCCTCGCCCAGACCGTGGTCGATGCCGCCGCCGAAACCAACCGCGGTACCGCACCGGGCTCTGTCGGGGTGGTGGTGGGCGCCACGCTCACCGATATCCCCGATCTCAGCGCACTGAACGGCCCGATCCTCCTGCCGGGCGTGGGCGCCCAGGGCGGTACCGCGGCGGCGGTCCGCGCCCTGCTCCCGGAAGCGCTGTGGCCGGTGGCGGTTCCGAATGTCTCGCGAGACGTACTCGGCGCGGGCCCCTCGGTGACGGCGCTGCGGGACCGGTTGGCGGCTTTCCAGGACGAGTTCGCTTTCCTGCGCTGATCGACGCTGTACGGGTGGAAACCGCCCGGAGGGCTATCCGTCCGCGCGGCCGGTGTCACGGGCCGTCGGTGTCGCGCCAGGACCTGTCTACGGGGTGCTGTGTTCGGCGTTCCCGCGGGCAATCACGGCTCCTGTCCGTCCGCGCCTCCCGAAGGGCATCTGGTCGATCGGCTGTCGACGAGCGTGTAGTCGACGGGACCGGCGCGGCACTCCGGCGGGACAGTTGCATGCATCCACTCGGGCCTGCTTCGGCACCCGTTACCAAGTGCTGTGGGCGCTCGGTGTCGGGAGCAGAAGCACCGCTCCGAGGGCGCCGAACCCCGTGGAGCCGCAGCTGCCGCAAAAAAATACAGAAAATTCCTGGTAGGGCGGCTGGGAGGTAGCCAGGCTGTGGATAAGTCCGGTGGCTATCGCGCCGCAACCGGACGCGCGCACCCAAAATGCCCTGCTGAAAAGGTGTTTCGTGGTAAGTCCACCGGTGGTGTGGCTGTGGGCAAGCCGGGATGCGGGATGGGTGGCAAGGGGCAGTTACGGGGTCCGATTCATGCCCTGACCTGGGGGGTGGGTTCGCAATCCGGGGGCGTCGTGGGTACGGTCGCTGAGACTGCCGGGTAGTTCGGCAGGTTTTGATGCAGAACGATGAGACGGAGGAACCGTGCCCCTTCCCAAGCTGACTGATGAGCAGCGCAGCGCTGCTCTGGAGAAGGCGGCTGCCGCTCGGCGTGTTCGGGCGGAGCTCAAGGATCGCCTGAAGCGCGGCGGCACCGACTTGAAAGAAGTCCTCAGCGAGGCCGAGACCGATGAGATCATCGGCAAGATGAAGGTGCGCGCATTGCTGGAAGCCTTGCCCAAGGTCGGCAAGGTCAAGGCAGGAGAGATCATGAACGAGCTCGAGATCGCTCCGACCCGTCGGCTGCGCGGTCTCGGCGATCGGCAGCGCAAAGCGCTGCT
Organism: Nocardia carnea; assembly: GCF_029868855.1. Classification (GTDB taxonomy): domain Bacteria; phylum Actinomycetota; class Actinomycetes; order Mycobacteriales; family Mycobacteriaceae; genus Nocardia; species Nocardia carnea_A. The sequence continues at coordinate 1,970 of NZ_JARWOV010000220.1, forward strand.
TGCCAAATTCGACCTCGGCGCCTGACAGCCTCGGTGATCGAGAACATGACGAAGGGTCGGCTGGTTGTACTGGTCGGCCCCTCGGCCGTGGGCAAGTCCACCGTGGTGCGCTGTGTCCGCGAACGGCTGCCGGAACTGGTTTTCAGTGTGTCGGCGACCACCCGGGACCCCCGTCCCGGTGAGGTCGACGGCCGTGATTACCGGTTCGTCAGCCGGGCCGAGTTCGATGCGATGATCGCCTCGGGTGATCTGCTCGAATGGGCGGATATCCACGGTGGACTACAGCGGTCGGGGACTCCGGCCGCGCCGGTCCGGGCCGCCCTGTCCGAGGGGCTGCCGGTACTGATCGAGGTCGACCTCGAGGGTGCGCGTTCGATTCGCCGGGTGATGCCGGAGGCCGTACTGGTGTTCCTCGCGCCGCCCAGCTGGGCGGAGCTGGAGAACCGGCTGCGCAGCCGCGGCACGGAATCTCCTGAGGTCATCGAACGCCGGCTGGCGACCGCACGGGTGGAATTGGCCGCACGTGACGAGTTCGACACCGTGATCGTGAACGACACCGTGACCAGCGCCTGTGCGGAGTTGGTATCGTTGTTCGTCAGCACGAATTCCAATTCGTAGCCGGTTACGCCCGGCCGAGCCGCCGCGTAACCGCGCCCCCGACCCCGCAGGAGCTTCCTCAGTGAGCAGTACGGACACCGCCGCGCCCGCCTACGACACTCCGGTCGGCCTCACCAACCCGCCGATCGATGAACTGCTGGACCGCACCTCGTCCAAGTACGCGCTGGTGATCTACGCCGCCAAACGTGCCCGCCAGATCAACGATTACTACAACCAGCTCGGCGACGGCATCCTCGAATACGTCGGCCCGCTGGTCGAGCCGCTGCCGCAGGAGAAGCCGCTGTCGGTGGCGATGCGGGAGATCCACAGCGATCTGCTCGAGCACACCGAAGGCGAATGACCCGGTAGTCCCCGGGCGAACGGCCGATAGGGCAGGAGGCGCGCGATGGCGCGGGTAGTTGTCGGGGTGGGCGGCGGTATCGCCGCGTACAAGGCGTGCGCACTGGTACGGCGGTTCACCGAGACCGGCCACAGCGTGCGGGTGATTCCCACCGAGGCGGCATTGCAGTTCGTCGGTAAGGCGACCTTCGAGGCGCTGTCCGGCCACCCGGTGCACACCGGGGTGTTCGCCGATGTGCCCGAGGTCCCCCATGTGCGGCTGGGCCAGGAGGCCGAGCTGGTCGTGATCGCCCCCGCCACCGCCGATCTGATGGCGCGCGCCGCGCACGGTCGCGCCGACGATCTGCTGACCGCGACCCTGCTCACCGCTCGATGTCCGGTGCTGTTCGCACCCGCCATGCATACCGAGATGTGGGAGCATGCGGCGACCATGGCGAATGTGGCCGCATTACGCGCGCACGGTGCGACGGTGATGGAGCCCGCGTCGGGTCGGCTCACCGGTACCGATACCGGTCCGGGTCGCCTACCGGAACCCGAGGAGATCTTCGGGTTGGCGTCGCTGCTGCTGGAACGCGCCGACGCCGTACCGCGGGATCTGGAGGGCAAGCGGGTCGTTATCACCGCCGGTGGCACTCGTGAACCGCTCGACCCGGTGCGCTTCCTGGGTAACCGCAGCTCCGGTAAACAGGGCTATGCGCTGGCCCGGGTGGCCGCCCAGCGCGGCGCGCAGGTAACACTGATCGCCGGGAACACCATCGAGATGGCGCCGCCGGCGGCCGTGGAGCTGGTGCACATCACGACCGCCGACCAGCTCAAGATTGCCGTCGACAAACACGCGGTGGGTGCGGACGCGGTGATCATGGCCGCCGCCGTCGCCGATTTCCGGCCCTCGTCGGTGGCCGGTGCCAAGATCAAAAAGGGTAAGGACGAGCCCGACAGCATCGCGCTGTCACGGACCGAGGACATCCTCGCGGGCCTGGTCCAGGCGCGTCGCGAGGGTCAGCTTTCCGGTACCGCCATCGTCGGGTTCGCCGCCGAGACCGGCGACGAGGACGGCGATGTGATCACCTACGCCCGCGCCAAGCTCGCCCGGAAGGGCTGTGACCTGCTGGTTGTCAACGCCGTGGGGGACGGCAAGGCGTTCGAGGTGGATACCAACGACGGCTGGCTGCTCGGCGCCGACGGCAGCGAACAGGCCCTCGATCACGGATCCAAGGCGCTGCTGGCCAGTCGTGTCCTCGATGCTCTGGGCCCGCTCCTGCGCGAGCGGGCCGCAGCCGGTAGCGGCGCGTAACCACGCGGAACTCCCGTGCAGACAAGGACGCCGCACAAACGATGTGGGCCCGGCCGGCCGCATCCGGTCTCGATCCGGGCCGGGCGGGCCCGCGCGGAGAATCGACTCATCGCGATCCGAACTCTTGCCAGGGGTGTCGGCCACCCGTACTGGTAGTGCGAGTCGATCCCGCCGCGGCCGTTCGGCCGGCCGGGGTTCGCGGACCGGAAACCCGTCCGGTGTGGTGTCCGGAACCACAATCCGGCCCCGCGTTCTAATAGTCTGGTAGTCCAGGGTCACGACCGGAGCCGTGCGCTACGGTCCATATCCGGGACACGAGTAACCGTTGAGGAAGAGGGAAACTGTGCGCACGTCCGGTAGCCGGCTATTCACCAGTGAGTCCGTGACCGAGGGTCACCCGGACAAGATCTGTGACGCCATCAGCGATTCCATCCTCGACTCCATGCTCGCCCAGGATCCGACCAGCCGGGTCGCCGTGGAAACCCTCGTGACCACCGGTCAGGTGCATGTCGCGGGCGAGGTCACCACGGAGGCGTACGCGGATATCCCGCATATTGTCCGGGAGAAGATCCTGGAGATCGGATACGACTCCTCGGCAAAGGGTTTCGACGGCAACTCGTGCGGCGTCAACGTGGCGATCGGCGCCCAGTCGCCCGATATCGCCCAGGGCGTCGACACCTCGCACGAGGCGCGGGTGGGCGGTTCCGGCGACGAGATCGAACAGCAGGGCGCCGGTGATCAGGGCCTGATGTTCGGTTACGCCAACACCGACACCCCGGAGCTGATGCCGCTGCCGATCGCCTTGGCGCACCGGCTGTCCCGTAAGCTCACCGAAGTCCGCAAGACCGGTGTGCTGCCGTATCTGCGGCCCGACGGTAAGACCCAGGTCACCATCGAATACGAGGGCGATCGCGCTGTCCGGCTGGATACCGTGGTCGTCTCCACCCAGCACGCCGCCGATATCGACCTGGACAACCTGCTGGCACCGGATATCCGCGAGAAGGTCGTCGAGGCGGTGCTGGCGGATATCGCCATCCCCGATCTGGACACCTCCGATATCCGGCTGCTGGTGAACCCCACCGGTAAGTTCGTCCTCGGCGGGCCGATGGGCGACGCGGGCCTCACCGGCCGCAAGATCATCGTCGACACCTACGGCGGCATGGCCCGCCACGGTGGTGGCGCGTTCTCCGGTAAGGACCCCTCCAAGGTCGACCGGTCGGCCGCCTACGCCATGCGCTGGGTCGCCAAGAATGTGGTCGCCGCCGGCCTGGCGGACAAGGTCGAGGTCCAGGTGGCGTACGCGATCGGCAAGGCGGCGCCCGTCGGCCTGTTCGTGGAGACCTTCGGCACCGAGAAGACCGATCCGGCCCAGATCTCGGCCGCCATCACCGAAGTGTTCGATCTGCGTCCCGGCGCCATCATCCGTGACCTGGACCTGCTGCGCCCGATCTACGCGCCGACCGCGGCCTACGGGCATTTCGGCCGCACCGATATCGACCTGCCCTGGGAGCGTACGGACCGCGCGGAGAAACTGCGCGCCGCCGCCGGGCTGTAGGTCCGCGTTCCGCGTGCCGCAACCTGTCGCCGACACCCCCGGGGAAATCGAGTCCCCGGGGGTGTCGGCCGCTTCGGGAGGCGACGGTGCGCGGCGGGCGAAGAAGAAATCTCCTCCGCCCGGGCCGCCGCCGGTATCGCATCCGATCGCTCGGGTGTTGCCGCTGCTCACCCCGGCTCATCTGGACCGTGATTTCGACTATCTGGTGCCCCCGGAGCTGGACGAGATCGCCCGGCCCGGGGTCCGGGTCCGGGTGCGTTTCGCCGGGCGGCTGGTGGACGGCTATCTGTTGTCCCGGCATACCGAGTCCGACCATCCCGGCAAACTCGTCCGGCTGGAACGAGTGGTGTCGGCGGAACAGGTGCTCACCCCGGAGATCCTCCGGCTCGCCACCACCGTGGCGGCTCGCTGCGCCGGCACCCGCGCCGATGTCCTGCGCTTGGCCATACCGCCCCGGCATGCGCGCGTAGAGAACGGTGGGGCCGGAAAGAACGAATCGGGCGACGTGGTGCGGGCGGCACCGGCGGATAGCGCAGACCGGCCCCCGGTGACCGGACCGGCCACCGGGGGAGCCGGCGCGGCGGGCGTCGCGAAGGACTCGGTGGAACCACCTTCCCCGGAGGAATCCGGCCGGGGCCGGCAGGTGGGCTCTCCGGCATCACTCGATCCGGCACCGGATCACCATGACCCCGAGCGCGCTACGACCGCTGCCGATCATCCGGCAGCCGGGGCCGGGCAAACGCCGGCAGGCGAGCGTCGTCAGCCGACGCCGGACGCGACCGAGCGGGCGTCGGACGGTGGCGAAACGGCCACATCGGACGTCGACCTATCGGCCTGGCGACGGTATCGCCACGGGGGATCGTTCCTCACCGCGCTCGCCGGGAGCAAGGGTCCACGCGCGGCGTGGCAGGCGTTGCCGGGTGAGGACTGGGCACGCCGGCTGGCCGAACTCGCGGCCGTTGTGGTGGCCGCCGGCCGTAGCGCGATCCTGATGGTTCCCGACCAGCGCGATCTGGATCGGGTACTGCGGGAATGCGAATCGCTGGTCGGGGATTCGGTGGTCGGGCTCTCGGCAGGGTTGGGTCCGGCGGCACGATATCGGCGCTGGCTGGCCGTTCTGCGCGGCACCGCGCGGGTCGTGGTCGGCACCCGCAGCGCCGTTTTCGCGCCGGTCGCGGAGCTGGGGCTCATCGCGATCTGGGACGACGGTGACGACACCTACGCCGAGCCCCGTTCCCCGTACCCGCATGCCCGCGAGGTGGCGATGCTGCGGGTGCACGAGACCGGGGCGGGCTTCGTGGCCGCGGGTTTCGCGCGGACCGCGGAGGTGCAGGCGGTGGTGGAATCGGGTTGGGCGCACGATCTGCTCGCCGACCGCGCCACGGTCCGGGCGGCCTCGCCCCGGATCGGCGCGCCGGGAGATTCCGATGCTGCACTCGACCGCGACCCCATCGCCCGCGCGGTCCGCATTCCGGGTGCTGCTTTCGCTGCCGCGCGCCAGGCACTGGCTGCGGGAGAGGGCGTGCTGGTGCAGGTACCGCGCCGCGGGTACGTCCCGGCTCTCGCGTGCACCAAATGCCGCACCCCTGCACGCTGCCGGCAGTGCGTGGGCCCGCTGTCCCTGCCGGAGGATGGTCCCGCGGACCCCGCCGCGCATATCGCGCACAGTCCGGTGTGCCGGTGGTGCGGCCGGACCGAGGCCGCTTTCCGCTGTCCGGGCTGCGGTGGGCGGGTGCTGCGCGCCGTGGTCATCGGCGCTGCCCGGACCGCGGAGGAGCTGGGCCGGGCGTTTCCCGGGGTGCCGATCCGGGGGTCGAGCGGCGCCGCGATGCTCGATACCGTCGAACCGGGCCCCCAGGTGGTGGTCGCTACTGTCGGGGCCGAACCACTGCTACCCGGTGGCTACGGAGTCGGCTTGCTGCTGGACGGATGGGCGCTGCTGGGCCGCGCCGATCTCCGTGCCGCCGAGGACACACTGCGCCGCTGGCTGGGCGCCGCCGCCCTGGTGAAAGCCGCGGGCCGGGTACTGGTGATGGCCGACCCGGGTGTGCCGACCGTGCAGGCGCTGCTGCGCTGGGATCCGGCCGGGCATGCGGCCGCCGAACTCGCACAGCGTGCGGAGGTCGGGTTCCCGCCCGCGGTGCGGATGGCCGCGATCGACGGAACGCCCGATGCGGTCGCCGAACTCCTTGCGGTCACCGAACTCCCGGCCGCCGCCGAAATACTGGGGCCGGTACCGCTGCCCGCCACCGCGCGTAGGCCGTCGGGTTCTCGCACCGATGACAACCGCGGTGCCCCGGTGGAAGTAGAGCGGGTGCTGTTACGCGTTCCGCGCCGGCAAGGCGGCGCGCTGGCCCGTGCGCTGACCGCCGCGCAGGCCGTCCGCAGCAGTCAGCGTGCGGAAACCTCGGCGCGGGTACAGATAGATCCGCTCGATATCGGCTGATCCGCTTCCCGGCACCTGGAAATTGTGCCTTCTTTCGATCTCCGCGACGCCCGCACCTGCCTTTCCGGTCGCTGCACACTGTGATCGGTACAGTTCGAAGACTGCTAGGGCCGCGCGTCGCGGGCGATATGACCGGTCCTGGTCGGTGGCATCCACTCACGCTTCCGAGTCGAGCGGCTCGCGGTGGCCTTGCTGATTCTTCGACTCTCCACGCAACGTGGCCTGGGCATGCGGCCCGCTTCTTCTTTCGCTCAGTGACAAAGACAGAGCGCCGCCGTGCTCGGAGGCCGTATCGACACGGCCGGTCGCGGGATTCGGCGGGGCCCAACCAGCGGGATCGCCGAGGCGCCCATGGGCCACGGACCGTGCCCTGACGAACCCGAGTGCCCGGCACACGCTATGAGAAGCCGGCGTGCCGTCCGACGCGCCTGGTCGCGTACGGATCAGTGGGCAGCTTGTCCGGTTCCCGCCAGTGATGGGCCGATTACGCCGCAGCTTTAGGGCGGGGGTTGCATTGGATAGATTGCCGATATATCGTCGATGCTATGCAAACAGATCGAGTAGCTCAGGAGGCTGCGATGGAAGACATGGAGAACACGGACTTTCGCAAGGAACGGCTCCGCTGGGCCCGGCGTCACCGTCCCGATATGGAGCACGGGCCCGGCCGCGGCGGTTTCCGGCACGGTGGCCCGCCCGGTTTCGGTGGTCCTGGTTTCGGACCCGGTTTCGGGCCCGGTTTCGGACCGGGCTTCGGTCCGGGCTTCGGCCGGGGACGGGGTCGTGGCGGCCGCGGCCGGCGGGGCGATGTGCGGGCGGCGGTCCTGCTACTGCTCACCGAACGTCCGATGCACGGTTACGAACTGATCCAGCAGATCCGGGAACGCAGCGAGGATCTGTGGCGCCCCAGCCCGGGATCCGTCTATCCCGCGCTGTCCCAGCTGGAAGACGAGGGCCTGATCGTCATCGAGAAGGTCGCCGGACGCAAAACCGCGCAGCTGACCGAGACAGGCACGGCCTACGTCGCCGAACACCGGACCGAACTCGGTGACCCGTGGGCCGAGGTCAAGGAAGGTGTCGGTGCCCACGCCAACGATCTGCGGGCGCTGGTCCCGCCGCTCATGGGCGCGATCGCGCAGGTCGCGGGGGCCGGGACCCCGGAACAGGCGGCCAAGGCGGCCGAGGTTCTCACCGAGGCGCGGAAAGCTCTGTATCGCATCCTGGCCGGTGACGAGGAGACCACGAAGTAACGGGGTGATCAAGACCTCGGCCTCGGGTTTTCCGCCGCCGCGGGAGGGTGGAAGATTGTGCGGTGAAACGTTTTCTGTGGTCGGCCCGCAGGTACGGCCGGCGCGTGCTGACGGTGACCGCCGCACTGGCTGGGTCGGTGTTGCTCGGTACCGCCGTGAGCACCGCCCAGCCGGCCGGATATCTCCCGCCGGAGGTACCCACCGAATGGGCGCCGCCGCAGGCCGACCATCTCGGTGCCGTGCTGTACATGAAGGATCATCCTGCCGCCGTACCGCGGGGAGTCAACGATTTCGGATGTGTCCCGGACGCTGCCCATCCGCATCCGGTGATCCTGGCCCACGGTACCGACGCGAGCGCATACACCGATTGGTCGGCCATCGGCCCACGCCTGGTGGACGAGGGGTTCTGCGTTTTCGCGCTCAACTACGGCGGTAAACCGGGCGCGATCAGTTTCGGTACCGAGGACATCGTGCTCAGTGCCCACCAGTTCGCCGCCTTCGTCGACCAGGTCCGAACCGCCACCCGGGCGCCCCAGGTGGATCTGGTGGGCTTTTCCCAGGGCGCCAACATGACCCGGTACTACATCAACAAACTCGGCGGCGCGCCCGCTGTGGGCACCTGGGTCGGTCTCGCATCCCCCACCTACGGCGGTGTCATGTACGGACTGGTGCCGGTGGCCCAGCAGATTCCCGGTGCGCTGACCGTTGCGGAGAAGACGATCTCGGTGGCCGCCGTACAACAGGCACAGGGGTCGCCGTTCATGCTGGATCTCAATGCCGGCGGCGATACCGTTCCCGGAGTCCGGTACGTGACGATCGGCAGCCGGGTCGACGAGATGATCCAGCCGTTCGGCAATATCGCGCTGCGCGGGCCGGGGGCGGACAACATCGTGGTGCAGGATCGCTGCCCGGCAGATCTCACCGGGCACTTCCACATGGTGTACGACCCCTTCGTGGCGCAACTGGTGCTCGAGGTACTCGACCCGGATCATGCGCCGGCCCCCGTCTGTCTGCCGGTCGCGCTCGGCACCGGCATTCCGCAGGTGATCATCGGCGGCAATATCTAGCGGGACTCGGCGCCGATGCCGGGCAGGCGCGGTGGCACGGGCTGTGGGCGGTTACGGACCCCGTACGTGTCGGCGGGCAGGCGGACGCCACCTAGAATGGTTTCTTTCCTGCCCTGTCTCATGTCTCCGGGAGCCGACCTTGACCGTCCAGTCCGTCCGCCTGTTCGGCGATCCGATCCTGCGAGCCCGCGCGACCGAGGTCACCGAATTCGGGCCCGAACTGCGGCAACTGGTGACCGACCTGACCGACACGATGTACGACGACGGCGGCGTGGGGATGGCCGCGCCGCAGATCGGGGTCGGGCTGCGGGTGTTCGTCTACGACACCCGGGATGCCCGGGGTCATCTGATCAACCCGGTCTGGACCGCCCTCGACGACGAGGAACAGATCGGTCCGGAGGGCTGCTTGTCGATACCGGGGGTCAATCACGACACCCGCCGCGCCCTGCGGGTGCGCGCGAGCGGGGTCGATATGACCGGTGCACCGGTCGAGTTCGAGGCCGAGGGCTTGCTCGCACGCTGTGTCCAGCACGAAACCGATCACCTGGACGGCATCCTGTTCATCGACCGCCTGGATCCACCGGACCGCAAACAGGCCATGCGCACCATCCGTGAGTCCGACTGGTTCACGGCCGGTATCACTGTCCGGCCCAGTCGCGCGCTGGCCGAGCGGGACCGCTGATGCGGATAGTCTTCGCCGGCACCCCCGACCCGGCCGTCCCGTCGCTGCGCCGGCTGATCGAATCGCGGCACGAGGTGGTCGCCGTGGTCACGCGGCCGGACGCCGTGGCCGGTCGCGGCCGGAAATTGCACCGTTCGCCGGTCGGGCAGCTCGCCGACGAATACGGTATTCCGGTACTGACGCCGCGCAAACCCGCCGAGCCCGAATTCGTCGAAGCCCTCACGGAGCTTGCACCGGATTGCTGCCCGGTGGTCGCCTACGGTGCATTGCTGCCCGCGGAAATCCTGGAGATCCCGCGCCACGGCTGGATCAACCTGCATTTCTCGCTGCTACCGGCTTGGCGCGGCGCGGCTCCGGTACAGGCGGCCATCGCGGCGGGCGACGAGATCACCGGGGCGTCCACGTTCCGGATCGAAACCGGCCTGGACACCGGACCGGTCTACGGCGTGGTGACCGAACGGATCGCCGTCACCGATACCGCCGGGGACCTGCTGGCACGGCTGGCCGACAGCGGAGCCGCCCTGCTCGAACAGACCCTGCACGGCGTGGAAGACGGGACGCTGCAGGCGATCCCGCAATCCACCGAGGGCGTGTCCTATGCGCCGAAGATCACCGTGGAGGCGGCACAGGTGCGCTGGGATCAGCCCGCACTCGCTGTCGGCCGCGCGATCCGGGCGGTGACACCGCACCCAGGCGCCTGGACGACCGTGGCGGGTAACCGGCTCAAGCTGGGCCCGGTGGAGCTGGTCGAGGAGGCGCTGCCCGAACGGCAGATCGAAGTACGCAAGACGGGGGTCTATATCGGCACCGCGACCACCGCGGTCCGACTGGACCGGGTGCAGCCGCAGGGTAAACGCATGATGGCGGCACTGGACTGGGCCCGCGGCGCGCGCCTGGAGCCCGGCGCGGTGGTCGAATGACCGGCCCCGCCGGTGACCGGCCACGCGGCTTCCGGCGCCATCCGAAACCCGAATCTGCCGGGGCCGACGCCGTAGATCGCGAATCCGGCGCAGCAGGGCAGGGAGCCCGTAAGGCCCCCGACCCTCGCCCCGGTACGGGTCGGGACCGACCGGGTTTGCCGGATTCGCCGCGCGATGGGCGGGCGAAGGACACGAAACCGGGTGATTTCGACCGGAAGGGAACCGGTCGAAAAGGCGAAGGTGGGCGGCCCCGAGGTGATTCCGCGGCGGGGGAGCGCCGAGCGGAGCGGTCGGGGCGCGAGCGCACGACAGGTGGCCGCGGTGGGGATCCCCGCCAAGGCGAGAAGTCATCGCGCTCGGGCGGTGACCGACCCGATTACCGGGGTGCAGGGCAGTCCCGCCGAGAACAGCGAGGGCGCCGGGCCGACTCCGCGGCGGGGGAGCGACCGGGGCGCGATCGCTCGGCCGGTTCTGCGCAGGGCGAGCGTCGGAGGGATCCCGCCGATGGCGGGAAATCAGCGCGCTCGAGCCGTGACCGGCCCGGCTATCGGGGCGAGGGACCTGCTCGCCGTGAACAGCCGGGGCGCGGATCGGATTCGGGCGGCCGCTCGGCCGATCAGGGCGCGGCGGCGCGCGGCGGCCGGTCGGGTTCCGGGTACCGCGGCGAATTCGGCGCGGGGCGAGCGGATCGGACAGGGGCGGGTCGCGCGGACCGTGGCCGCGAGGGCCGTCCGCATTCGCCCGAGAACCGGGACATGGGCGCAGGCCGGCCCGGCGGCGAGGGAGGCGGACCCGGCGGCCGTCGCGGCGACACGCCCGCACGATTCGCCGGCGGCTCCCGGGCGGCCGCGGGCGGCGACAGGCGCGGCGCGAACGGACGGCGCGAGGACGAACGCCGGCGTCCGGACGCGGGAAGCAAGGGACCCGGCGCCGGTAAACGCTCCGGTTCCGGCCGGGTACGCCCCGGGCGCGGAGAATCCACCCAGCGCCGGGTCGAAGATCCGGCGCGCACTGTCGCGCTGGAAACCCTGCGTGCGGTCCGGGAGCGGGATGCCTACGCCAACCTGGTGCTCCCGGCGTTCCTACGCGAATACTCCGTGCAGGGACGCGACGCCGCACTGGCCACCGAACTGGGGTACGGCGCATGTCGTAGCCTCGGCGTTCTGGACGCGGTGATCGCCGATTGCGCCGGTCGCGAGATCGCGGAGATCGACGGTCCGCTACTGGATGTCCTGCGCCTGGGCACCTATCAATTGCTGCGTACCCGCGTCGAACCGCATGCTGCCGTACACACCGCGGTGGAACTCGCTCGCGCCGAATCCGGTACGAGTCGCGCCGGTTTCGTCAACGCCGTACTGCGCAGAGTCACCGAACGCTCGCCGGAGGACTGGGTGGCGCGGCTCGCCCCACCGGACCCGATCGGCCGGCTGGCCTTCGAATACGCGCATCCGGAATGGATCGCCCAGGCCTTCGCCGACGCGCTCGGCGCCGATGCGGGCGAACTGGGTGATCTGCTCGCCGCCGACGACGCCCGCCCCGTGGTGCATCTGGTGGCCCGCCCCGGCGATATCACCGCCGAGGAGCTCGCTCTCGTCACCGGAGGTGAGGAAGGCCGCTGGTCCCCGTACGCGGTGTACCTCGAGGGCGGCGATCCTGGATCGCTGGAACCGGTTCGCGAGGGGATGGCGGCGGTACAGGACGAGGGCAGTCAACTCGTGGCGCTCGCGCTCACCCGTGCGCCGTTGCACGGCACCGATACCGGACGCTGGCTCGACCTCTGCGCGGGGCCCGGCGGTAAAACCGCGCTGTTGGGCGCGCTCGCCGGAATCGACGGCTACCGGGTGGATGCGGTGGAACCGTCCGCGCATCGTGCCGAGCTGGTTCGTTCGGCCACCCGGGATATGCCGGTCGAGGTGCATATCGCCGACGGCCGGGACAGCGGCCTGCCTGCCGGCTACGACCGGATCCTGGTCGATGCCCCGTGCACCGGGCTCGGTGCTCTGCGTCGCCGCCCGGAGGCCCGCTGGCGCCGCACCCCCGGCGATATCCCGGATCTGGTGGCGCTGCAGCGCGAGCTGGTGGTCGCGGCATGGGATCTGCTGCGGCCCGGTGGGGTGCTGGTCTACTCGACCTGCTCTCCGCACCTCCCCGAAACCGTCGCGGTGGTGGCGGATACGGTGCGCCGCACCGGAGCCGAACAGCTGGACGCCCGCGAGCTGCTACCCGGCGTCACCGGACTCGGCGCCGGTCCCACGGTGCAGTTGTGGCCACACCGGCACGGCACCGACGCCATGTTCGTGGCCGCGCTGCGCAAACCGCGGTAGGCGACGGATTTCCAAGCCTGCCGCCACCTATCCGGGCAGACTCGGCGATATGAGCCTCACCTGGCAGAACGTCGTCCGGCTGGCCACCGAACTTCCGGAAGTCGCGGAATCGACCTCCTACCGGACCCCGGCATTGAAAGTCTCGGGCAGAAGTTTCGCCCGGCTGCGCACAGAGGCCGAGGGCGGTCTGGTGCTGCGCTGTGAGATGGCGGAGAAACAAGCCCTGCTGGCCTCCGGTGACCCGGCCTTCTACACCACTCCGCACTACGACGGATATCCCTACATCCTCATCGACCTGGAGCGCGTCGACACCGAGCAATTGCGTGAACTGCTCGACGCCGCGTGGTGGCTGGTCGCTCCCGCGAAGCTGCGTAAAACCAGACCGGGAACAGGTGAGTAGTTGGACCCGGGCACGTCTACCGGGTCTGCCGGTGATCCGGCGCTGCGCGCTGACGATGGTTCGCGACAACCCGGCGGTGTGAGAGCGCGAACCGCCCGGTGTGCGGGTGTATCAGCGGGCGGCCGCGGCCGCTTTCCCGGCCGGTTCGATCCGGACCCAGGTGCTGTTCACCGCAGCGTTTCCGGAGATACGGTCCACTTGCTCCGGATCGTGGAGCAGGTTGACATTCGCGCCCGGCAGCGCGGCCGCCACAGTCCAGCCGACGCCCGGTTCGCGGTGACCCCAGCCGTGCGGGATGGCGACCGTACCGGGCCGGATATCGGCGCTGACCTCCACCGGCACCGTGATGGCGCCGATCGGCGAGCTCACGGCGGCCTGGTCACCATCGGAGAGCCCGCGCGCGGCGGCGTCGTCGGGATGCATCAGCGCGGTGCACCGGTCGCGGCCCTTCACCATCGCCGGCACATTGTGCAACCACGAATTGTTGCTGCGCAGGTGGCGGCGGCCGATCAGGCGCAGGTCGAAACCTTCGCCGCGGGCGGAGCCGGCGTCGGCGAGGAGCCGGCGGGCTTCGGCGACGAACGGTGCCGGGGCGAGCTGCACCTTACGATCAGGGGTCGAGATGAGGGAATGCAGCCGAGGCTGCAACGGTCCGAGATCGATCCCGCCGCGGGCCGCGCGGACCTTCGCCAGCGTGATGCCGCGGCGGCCCCGGCGTAGTACGCCGTGTGGACCGGCCGCGATCCCCAGTGCCGCCGCCCGCACCGGGCTGAATCGTGCGAATACCGCGTTCAGGGCCCGTCCGGTCAGCGAACGCACCGGCAGCGGCAGGATCTCGGTGGTCAGCCGGGCCATGATCTCCCAGTCCTCGAGACCGTCCGCCGGTGCGTCGACCGCCCGCGCGTTGTAACGAATGTTGTTGTGCACGCTGAACATGGTCAGCAGGATGTCGAGGTCCTCGCGTTCCAGCGGTGAGACCGGCGGCAGGATGATATCGGCGTGGCGGGTGGTCTCGGTGATGTACATATCCACGGCCACATAGAAATCCAGCGAACTCAGCGCCTTGTCCAGCTGCCCGCGCTGCGGGGTGGACAGTACGGGATTCCCGGCATAGGTGATCATGGCGCGGATCTGTTCCGGCCCCTCGTCGAGGATTTCGGCGGCCAAGGCGGCCACCGGTAATTCGAAGCGGAACGATTTGTACCTACCCGAGCGATCGGTCCACGCGCCGTGGAACGGTGGCATCCGCCGTGCCAGCGGCAGCAGGTCCACCGCCGGGGTGGCGTACATCTGGCCACCTGGCCGGTCCAGGTTTCCCGTGATCGCGTTGATGGTGTTGACCAGCCAGTGGGTGATCGTCCCGGTGACGGTCTGGCACACTCCGATCCGGGCGTACATCACCGCCGATCTCGCCGCGGCATGTTCCCGGGCGAGCCGCCGGATCGTCTCGGCGTCGACCCCTGCATAGGGCGCCGCTTCCTCGGGGGAGAACCCGGATACCAGCTGCCGCAACGTTTCCGACCCGGTGCACTGTGTCCGGAGGGCGGTCCGGTCGCACAGGTCCTCGGTGAGCAGTACGTGCAGGACGGCCAACAGCAGGTACGGGTCACCGCCCGGCAACACTGCCACGTGCTCGTCGGCCAGGCGCGCGGTTTCGGTACGCCGCGGGTCGATCACCACAACCTTGCCGCCGCGGCCCCGCACATCCTTGATCCGGTTCTTGGCGCCCGGCATGGTGGTCACCGAACCGTTGGACACCGCCGGATTGGCGCCGAGGATCACCAGCCGATCGGTGCGGTCGATATCGGCGATGGGCATCAGGAAGTTCGAGCCGTACTTCTGCCAGGCCACGAATTCCTGGGGGAATTGATCGATCGAGGAAGCGGTGTAGAAGTTGCGGGTCATCAGGCCCGCCCGCAACGCCATGGCGTACATGATCGCCGAATTGTGTGCCGCCGGATTGCCGAGGTACATGCCCACCGCATGCGGGCCGTGCTCGCGCCGGACCCGCCGCAACCGGGCACCGACCTCGCGGAACGCCTCGTCCCAGCCGATCGGCTCGAACCGGTCACCGACCCGCCGCATCGGCGTGCGCAACCGGTCCGGATCGTCGTGCAGGCCGGCCATGGCCGTCGCCTTCGGGCAGATATATCCCTTGGACAGCACGTCCTCGGGGTTGCCCTCGATCCTGGTGACAGTCGAATCCTCGACGGTCACCAGGATGCCGCAGTGGGCCTCGCACAGGGTGCATTGGCGGGCGACGGTTTCCGTGGTGGTCATGGCCTCACATCACCTTCTGCCGCATCGTCTTCGACGCGCTGCGGGTGTGCCGGATTACGGGCTGATCCGGCTCATCGGTTGCTCTGGTCTGCGAGAAGCGCGGGCCTCGATGCGAATGGTTCGCTGAGATATTTACCCACTCGATCTCTCAAAGACGAGGGTAGACCGATCGGCGAAGCGGGCACAACAGTCACCGGAAAGGAACCGGCGCCTACTCCCGTGACGACTGTTCCCGCAGCCGGGCCAGTGTTTTCGTGAGAATCCGGGAAACGTGCATCTGCGAGATCCCCATTTGCTGGGCGATCTGCGTCTGGGTCATCGATTCGAAGAACCGCATGGTCAGGATCCGGCGTTCCCGCTCCGGCAACCCCGCCAGCAACGGCCGGATCGCCACATACTCCTCGACCCGGTCGAACTGCGCCTCCTCCTCGCCGAGCGTGTCCAGCAGCGAGGCGTCGGTATCCCGGCCGACCGATGCCGCATCGATCGAGGTGGGCTGGTAGGCGTTCCCCGCGATCACCGCCTGCGTCACCTCGTCGGGATCGACATCGAGCTCGGCCGCGATCTCCTTGGCCGTCGGCGAACGGCCCAGCGATTGCGACAGCGCATCCACGGCCGCCCCGATGCGCAGATGGGTTTCCTTCACCCGGCGCGGCACCCGCATCGCCCAGGTGTTGTCCCGGAAATACCGGCGTACCTCGCCCATGATCGTCGGTACCGCGAACGACAGGAAATTCGAGCCGCGGGATACATCGAAACGGTCCACCGCGTGCACCAGCCCCACCCGGGCGACCTGGGTCAGATCGTCGAACGGCTCCCCGCGGCCACTGAACTTGCGGGCGATATGGTCGGCCAGCGGGATACAGCGGCCGATCAGCTCGTTACGCAGCGCGGCATGCTGGGCGGACTCCGGTTCCGCGGCCGCCAACTGGGTGAACAGGCCCGCGACATCGTCGTAGCCGCCGACCTGACTCGATTCCGCCAGCTCCGCCTCGGTCTCGGAATCGGCGTCCGGGGCCTCCGCGGCCGACGCGGCGTGACCGCCCCGGCCGGAATCGGGCTCCGGACCATGAGTATCGGGCGCGCCGGTGGGGGAGTCGAGCGGCTTGTCCTGTTCGGTCACGCTTTCCCCCGGACCCGACGGAACTCGACCGCTGTCGGAAATCCGGAAACCTGCTGGTCGAAGGACTCCTGCCGGGCGTCCACCGCATCGGTGAGGGTACGGAGCACATGCCAGCCGAAACTGCGCGAATCGGGCAGGCCCTCCCGCGCCGCCACCCCGGCGACCCGGACCCGGAGATCGGTCTCACCGATGGTGAACACGCAGTGCAGGCTGGTGCCGGGTGCCGCCAGGCCGATCAGCGTCGAACAGGCCTCGTCCACCGCGAGCCGGATATCTGCGACCTCGTCCATGGTGAAATCGCTGAGCAGCACCAGAGTTTCGGCGAGACCGCGCACGATCGGCAGCTGCGTCACCGATGCCGCCACTCGAATCTCCACCGGGGAGCCGTGAATCCCCTCTTCCGCCGAAGTATTGATCACCCTGGCAGGTTACTGGGTTTCCGGCGTATCGGCGCGCGCGGGGTTTGGGCCCCCGTACCGGCGAATCCCCGAGGGCTGTATCCGGCACGTCGGCGCGGTCGGGCCCATTCGGTGCCGTCGCCGGACAGCACTAGACTGCGCCGCGTGACTGCGTCCGAGCCCACCTTCACCCGTCCGGCGGCCCCGATGATCGCCCCGTCCATCCTCTCCGCGGATTTCGCGCGGCTGGCCGATGAGGCCGAAGCGGTCGCGACCGCCGACTGGCTGCACGTCGATGTGATGGACGCGCATTTCGTGCCGAACCTGACACTGGGTTTGCCGGTCGTGCAGAGCCTGCTGAAGGCCACCGATATTCCGCTGGACTGCCATCTGATGATCGAGGACCCGGCCCGGTGGGCGCCGCCGTATGCGGAGGCCGGCGCCTACAACGTGACCTTCCATGCCGAGGCGACCGACGATCCGGTGGCGGTGGCCCGCGATATCCGGGCAGCCGGAGCGAAGGCCGGGCTGTCGGTGAAACCGAATACGCCGATCGAGCCGTACCTGGAGATTCTCCGCGACTTCGACACATTGCTGGTGATGAGTGTCGAGCCCGGTTTCGGCGGCCAGTCGTTCATTTCCTCCGTGCTGGACAAGGCGAAAGTCGTGCGGCGGCTGGTCGACACGGGGGAGTTGCGGCTGGTGGTGGAGATCGACGGTGGGATCAACGCCGACACCATCGAACAGGCGGCCGAGGCCGGTATCGACTGTTTCGTCGCGGGGTCGGCCGTGTACAACACTGCCGACCCGGGTGCGACCGTGGAGAAACTGCGCAGCCAGGCGGCCGCGGCGCGGTCGCCGCACCACGCCGCCCACTGAGGTCGCGTCGGCTCATCTGCTCAGGAAGAGTGGCGACCGATCTCGCAGACCGCGTCGATCACCGCCTGCTGCGGGGGCCGGGTGCCGTAGGTGTCCGGCCCGGCCACCCATAGCCGGTAGCCGCTGGCTTCGTCCTCGGCCGAGGGCAGCACGATCTGACTGCCGGTGCCGGCGACCGTGGTGTAGCGACGGAACAGTTCGGCCGCGGCGGTGGCCGGGAATTCGTCGTGCCGGGTGGGGCCGGTGAGGAACGTCCAGCGGCCGGCGCGGGGATGCGCGAAGACCGGGCCGGCCGATCCGGCCGCCCGGAGCCGGTGCAGTACCAGTTCGCCGAGGTCGGTGGGCATCGTCACCGCACCATAGGCCGCGCCGATATGCAGCAGGATGCGTCGCGATACCGGATCGACCACGGCCGGCAGCAGATCCCGCTCCCGGTATCGCCGGCAGTGCTGCTCCAGGGGGGACTCGGTGAATGTGGTCATGGCGCTTGGGCTTCCTGGGGTGATGGACATGCCTGACTGGGGCGCGGTCTTCCGCGGCGGAGCGGACGCGCGGATCCTTTCGGTGCTGTTACCGCAGGATCCGATGCCCGGACAACACTGTCGCTGGGGCGAGGGGTACCGCATCGCCGGCCCGCGGCCGGATGTTCCGGCCGGGTGGTGGCGCTGCTACCCGGTTGTTCGTGAAGGCTTGTGGCGCACGGTCTTCCGCGGCGGTGGCCGTCATCGACGAGCATCGTGTCCGGCCGCGCCGCGGGGTGGTCGAGGGCGGTGGACCGATCACCTCACCATATTGCGTCGGCCGGTGTGAGCGCGCAAATCGAGGAACATTTCCGGTTTCGATGCGGTCTCGGCCGGGAAAAGAACGTGCGTCCTGGATCGGCCTGGACCATAGATCCGCTCGTCGGAGCGTTCACATGGCCTGGCGGGAAATTGTGACCGCAGTCATCCAACAGCAAAATTTCCGGTCGATTCGCCGAAACCGGCGGGCCGAGGCGTACCGGGCCGGCGGCCGGAGTGGCCGGTGTTCCGGCGAGTGGGCAGCCATGGTCGGCCGGTCCGGGCGCCAACTAGTCTGGTCCTGGACGGCGAACTGGGAATATTCGGTACCGCTGGCGCCGTTCCGTAGGCGGAACACCGATGCGAACGGGAGAAGGCATGTTCACAGGCATTGTCGAGGAGCTGGGTGAGATCGTCGCCTGCGAACAGCTGACCGACTCGGCCCGGCTGACCATCCGCGGCAAACTGGTCACCTCCGATGCCGGGCACGGCGATTCCATTGCGGTCAACGGAGTGTGCCTCACCGTCGTCGATGTCAACGACGACGTGTTCACCGTCGATGTGATGGGCGAAACGCTGCGCCGGTCGAGTATCGGCGGGCTCGGCCCCGGTGCCCAGGTCAATCTCGAGCGGGCCGCCGCCGTGAACAGCCGCCTCGGCGGCCATATCGTGCAGGGGCACGTGGACGGCACCGGCACCATCCTGAGCCGCACGCCCGGCGAGAACTGGGAGGTGGTGCGGATCTCGCTCCCGGACCCGATCGCCAAGTATGTGGTGGAGAAGGGCTCCATCACGGTGAACGGTATTTCGCTCACCGTATCCGGGCTCGGCCGCGCCGAAACACCGGCCGCCGACGGCGCCCGCGACTGGTTCGAGGTCTCCCTCATCCCGACCACCCTGAGCCTCACCGACCTCGGCTCCGCCGCCGCCGGGACCGTCGTGAACCTGGAAGTCGATGTGATCGCGAAGTACGTCGAGCGCCTCCATCAGCGCGGTTGATACTTCCGGCCGCGCCCGGACGGGCCGGACGGACCCAGTAGTGTGATCAGCGACCAATCGAGATGGAGCATTGCAGACGTGACCAGGTTCGACAGCATCGAGCGCGCCGTCGCCGATATCGCGGCCGGTAAACCGGTCGTCGTGGTCGACGACGAGGACCGGGAGAACGAGGGCGACCTCATCTTCGCCGCGGAGAAAGCCACCCCGGAACTCGTGGCGTTCATGATCCGGTACACCTCGGGGTATATCTGCGTACCGCTCACCGGTGACGACTGCGACCGTCTCGGCCTGCCGCCGATGTACGCGGTGAACCAGGACAAGCACGGAACCGCCTACACCGTCTCCGTCGACGCCAAGGAAGGTGTGACGACCGGTATCTCCGGTGCCGACCGCGCCACCACCATCCGGCTGCTCGCCGACGGCGATGCCAAACCAAACGATTTCACCCGTCCGGGACACGTGGTGCCGCTGCGGGCCAAGGACGGCGGAGTGCTGCGGCGGCCCGGCCATACCGAGGCCGCGGTGGATCTGGCCCGGATGGCGGGGTTGCGCCCGGCGGGCGTGATCTGCGAGATAGTCAGCCAGAAGGAAGACGGGCATATGGCCCGCACCGATGAGCTGCGCGTATTCGCCGACGAACACGAACTGGCGTTGATCTCCATCGCGGAGATGATCTCGTGGCGCCGTAAGCACGAGAAGCATGTGGTGCGGGTGGCGCAGGCGCGGATCCCGACCGTGCACGGTGAATTCACCGCGGTCGGCTACCAGAGCATCTACGACGATGTCGAACATGTGGCCCTGGTGCGCGGCGATATCGGCGACGGCGAGGATGTCCTGGTCCGGGTGCATTCGGAATGCCTCACCGGCGATGTCTTCGGTTCGCTGCGCTGCGATTGCGGCCCGCAACTGGATGCCGCCCTGGAAATGGTGGCCGCCGAAGGGCGCGGTGTGGTGCTGTACATGCGCGGGCACGAAGGCCGGGGTATCGGCCTGATGCACAAATTACAGGCCTATCAGCTGCAGGATTCCGGGCACGATACCGTCGACGCCAATATCGAACTCGGACTGCCGGCCGATGCCCGCGATTACGGAACCGGCGCCCAGATCCTGGTCGATCTCGGGCTGCGGTCGATGCGGCTGCTCACGAACAACCCGGCGAAACGGGTCGGGCTCGACGGTTACGGCCTGCGGATCACCGAGCGCGTCCCGATGCCGGTGCGGGCCAACGCCGAGAATCTGCGCTATCTGCGCACCAAACGTGACCGGATGGGCCACGACCTGGTGGGCCTGGACGACCTGGATCTGGGGGAAACAGCGCAATGACCGTAGCCGGATCGAAAGGCGGAAACCGATGAGCGGCACCGGCGTACCGGAGTTCGCGCTCGCCGACGCGCAGGGTTTGCGTCTGGCCATTGTCGCGTCGCGCTGGCACACCGAGATCTGCGACACCCTCGTCGCCAACGCCGAACGCGTGGCCGCGGACGCGGGTGTCCGGCACACCACCGTCGCACGGTGCGCCGGCGCGATGGAGTTGCCGGTTCTGGCGCAGGAGCTGGCCCGCACCCACGACGCAGTGGTGGCGCTGGGTGTGGTGATCCGTGGCGACACCCCACATTTCGAGTATGTGTGCGATGCGGTGACCGCCGGCCTGACCCGGGTTTCGCTGGACGAGAGCACCCCGGTCGCCAACGGTGTACTCACCACGAACAACGAACAGCAGGCGCTGGACCGGGCCGGGTTGCCCGGTTCGGTGGAGAACAAAGGTGAGCAGGCGGCCGCGGCCGCGCTGGATGCCGCCCTGACCCTGCGCGGGCTGCGCGCGGCGGGCTGAGCGGTGCCGGTGGTGCGTATTCTGCGGCGAGGTGTGAACTCCGCCCAGGAGCCGTCGCCCGAATGGGAGTTCGAGGTGCGCCCGCGTAAAGCGCGCCGGACCGCGTTCATCGTGGCCGTCTGCCTCGTGGTGGCGTTCGTCCTGCTCGGGGTATTCCTGCGGGTGGACTACACCGGGGTGAACTTCCGGGTGGTCGATCAGTTCGCGATGGCGTGTATCGGTATCTTCGGCGCCATCGCCGTTCTGCTGCTCACCAGGCCGCGGGTGCGTGCCGGTGAACGTGGCGTAGTGGTACGTAATGTGCTGGGCGACAACGAATTCGAATGGAAACACATACGTGGTGTGTCCTTTCCCGACCGTAAGGCGTGGGCCCGGCTGGAGCTGGTGAACGACGACTACGTCCCGATGCTGGCCATCCGCTCCAACGACGGTGAGCGTGCCGCCGCCGCCCTGGACCGGCTCCGCGAGCTCGGCGCGAAATACACCGACGCCGCCTGAGCCCACAGCAGTCGACCCGCATGGCCGGCCGGGGTATCGAACACCGGTCGGCCATGCGCTTACCACCGTGGGAACCCGGTACCGGCCGACCGCGGTCCGCGGCCGTGCCGAGCGGTCACCGAGAATGAAGCTGCTTGTCCATATGCATCGATGAAACGCGATACCCGTTTCGGCGGTACAGCGCGATCGCTGCCGCATTGTCGCCCACCACATTCAGTCCCAGCCTGGTGCGGTGCTCGGCGGCAACCAGCTCCTCTACCGCGGCCAACATCGCAGACCCGTAGCCCTTGCGGCGGAAGCGTTCGAACACGTTGATGTCATACAGCCACGCCGAGTCGGCTGTGCCGGTCGTATTCTGCGGATCGGGCCCGATCCACGCATTGCCGACAACCTCGCCGGACTCGTTCTCGGCGACGACGAGGTGATGGCCTGTGGTATCAGGCCCATCGGGAAGGAAGTGCGCCGTACCCTGCCGCGATCGTTTCCATGCCTCCGCCTCGGGCATGAATTCGGCGAGTGCGCGGGCTCCCTCGGCTTCGCGATGCCGGGTCGCGTGCTCGTACTCGGTCTCCGTCATTTTCCGCAAGGTCACTTTCGGCGCGTCCATATCAACCATCTTGGGCCGGACTGTGTGGGCGTCAAACGGTTTTGCGCTGCTCAGTGGGCGAGCTTCAGTCCGACCACTCCGGAAATGATCATCGTCAGAAAGACCAACTTCCCGATCGTGACCGGTTCTTCCCCGGTGGCCATCGCATAGACGACGGTGAGTACCGCTCCGATACCCACCCACACCGAGTACGCGGTGCCCACCGGCAGATCACGCATTGCGTAGGCGAGCCCACCCATACTGGCGACGAGTGCGGCGGCGAACAGCACGGTCGGGGGCCATTTGGAGAAACCTTCGGTTTTGCCCAGCGCGGTGGCCCACACCGCCTCCAGCACGCCGGATACCACGAGAACGATCCACGACAATGCCATGACGACCTCCGTGGGTCGTCTTGTCGCACGCCGGGTACGACCCTCTCGTCCGGAAGCCCACGTCATCGGGCTCTGAAACCAAAATCGCACATCCGCTACCGGCCGGCAACCTTTTCGCTGTATTCGGCGAGGCACCTCACACTTGCGGGGGCCGGGAGTACGCATACCAACAGCTCACGGCATGCGGACTTGTGGATCAGTGGGTGTCGCCCAAGACCTCGCCTTCGCGCCGCGGATCGGCGCCGCCGATCCAGTGGTTCTCACCGTCGCGGCTCAGGACGCTGAGCCCGCTCGTCTGTGGCGCCACCGAAACCTGGTGCCCACGCTCACGCAAGGCGGTGACGAGCGGGTCGTGGGCGCCGTCGTCGCGGGTATCGATCGCGGGATGTTCACCGCCTACGCCGGTGAGCGGGGTGTTCGCGGCACCGAACGATACGGCGGAGACCGCCTGCTGCGGATCCAGGCCCCAATCCAGCATGCCCACCAGGGTTTTCACCACGAACTGGATGATCACCGAACCCCCGGGTGAGCCGACCACATGGGTGAGGGTGCCGGGCCCGGAGCCGGGACCGGGTTCGAACACCAGGGTCGGGCTCATGGAGCTGCGTGGGCGTTTACCCGGTTCGACCCGATTCGCCACGGGTACGCCGGCGGTATCGAGCGGGTCGGCCGAGAAATCGGTGAGCTGGTTGTTCAGCAGGAACCCGTCGACCATGTGGAACGAGCCGAACGCCGATTCCACGGTGGTGGTCATGGCCGCGGCATTGCCGTAGGAATCGACCACCGAGATATGGCTGGTGCCGTGCTCTGGGGTCTGGGGACCGGCTCCGGGCGTGGTGGGGCCGAAATCGCCGGGCCGGGCGGTACCCATGCTGCCGCCCGGATCGATGAGCCCGGCCCGCTGTCGCAGATACTCCGGGTCGACCAGGGTCTGCGGGGAATCGCCGGGTGGCGGAACATAATCCGGATCGGCGATGTATTTGTCGCGGTCGGCGTACGCGAGCCGCTCCGCCTCCGCGATCAGATGGACGGCCTCGGCGCGCGGGACTCCGCCGTTGCGGTCGACGCGTTCGGGCGGCAGTGCCGGGATATCGAAGTTCTCCAGTATGCCGAGGGTGGCCGCGACGGTGGTGCCGCCGGAGGAAGGACCCGGCATTCCGCAGATCTCGTGTTCCCGGTAACCGGTGCACAGCGGTGTTCGCTTCACTGCCCGATAGCCGGCCAGGTCCGCGGCCGTCAGCGCACCGGGAGTGCGGCCGCCGGTGCTCGCCGCGGTGGCGGCAACGATGTCCTGGGCGATGGGCCCGGTGTAGAACGCGTCGGCGCCCTCGGTGGCCAGTGTGCTCAGAGTTTTCGACAGCGCCGGATTGGTGAGTACCGTCCCGGCGGGTTTGGGGGAACCGTCCGGTTCGAGGAAGTATTCGGCGGCCGCCTGATCGCGGGCCAGCTCGGGCGCGGATTCGGCGATCTGGCCGGCCAGCCGCGGACTGATCTCGAAACCCTGATCGGCCAGGGCGACGGCCGGATCGAACAGTTCGCGCCACGCGGTGTGCCCGTGCTCGGCATGCACCATCCCGAGCATCCGCACGACCCCCGGGACCCCGATGGAGCGCCCACTGGCGCGGGCATCCGGCCGCGGTTCGGTGCGGTCGGTATCGCTGATCCAGCGCAGGTAGTTCTCCGTCGCGGCGGCCGGGGCGGTCTCCCGCCCGTCGTAGGCTTCGATGGTCTCGTTCTCCGCGTTGTAGTACAGCAGGAAGGCCCCGCCGCCGAGCCCGGAGGCCTGCGGTTCGGTGATCCCCAGTACGGTCTGGGCCGTGATCAGCGCATCCGCCGCGGTACCACCGGCCCGCAGCACTTCGCAGGCGGCGCGGGTGGCATGCGAGTTGGCGGTGGATACGGCATAACCGGTGGTGCGCACGGCGGTCATATCGGACCGGTAGCCGGAGGCGATCTCCGGGTTGGTCGCGAGATCGCGGGTGGCCGGCGCCGCCGAGCCGGGGCCGGGGGCGGCGGTGACGGCGGTGCCGTTGGGCACCGGCGTGCACGGGCCCGCGGTATCGGTGTCGCCGGAGCACCCACTCAGGGATGCGGCCACGAGCAGGCCCGTAATGGTCAGTGCGTACCGAATCCGTTGTACCGGGCGCATATTCCGCACTGTAGCCGTCCGGTACGACATATGGAGGCCGAACCACCGAGCGTGATGGCGCCGCGCACCGATCGGCCGCGCCGATCCAGGTGCCGCGGGGTGCTGCGCAGCCGGGACGCCGCAGTACCGATTGCCGCCGGTCCTCGGCCCGGGGTTCCGGCGCATACCCGACCGGCGGCGAAGTCTGTCCGAGCCCGCTACTAACCTTGGACCCGTGGCAGATCCCGCGACGTACCGGCCGCAGCCGGGCAGTATTCCGCTCGAACCCGGTGTCTACAAATTCCGTGACTCATACGGGCAGGTCGTCTACGTCGGCAAGGCGAAAAGTCTGCGTAATCGGCTCAACTCGTATTTCGCCGATGTGGCCGCATTACATCCGCGGACGCGGCAGATGGTCACCACCGCCGCGAGTGTGGAATGGACCGTGGTTTCCACCGAGGTGGAAGCGCTGCAGCTGGAATACAACTGGATCAAGGAATTCGATCCCCGTTTCAACGTCCGCTACCGCGACGACAAATCCTATCCGGTGCTGGCGGTCACCCTCAACGAGGAATATCCGCGGCTGTTCGTTTACCGGGGTGCGCGGAAGAAAGGGGTCCGCTATTTCGGGCCCTACGCCCATGCGTGGGCGATACGGGAAACCCTCGATCTGCTGCTGCGGGTTTTTCCGGCCCGAACCTGTTCGGCCGGGGTGTTCAAACGGCACGGGCAGATCGGCCGGCCCTGTCTGCTCGGATATATCGACAAATGTTCGGCGCCGTGTGTGGATCGGGTTTCGGCGGATGAGCACCGGCGGATCGTCGACGATTTCTGCGATTTCCTGGCCGGTCGGACCGACCGGATGGTCAAGGAATTGGAACGCCGGATGCACGCCGCGTCCGAGGACCTCGATTTCGAGACCGCGGCCCGGCTCCGCGACGATGCGCAAGCCCTGCGCCGGGCGCTGGAAAAGCAGGCCGTGGTACTCGGCGACGGTACCGACGCGGATGTGATCGCTTTCGCCGGCGACGATCTGGAGGTCGCGGTGCAGGTCTTCCATGTGCGCGACGGCCGGGTGCGTGGCCAGCGCGGCTGGGTGGTGGACAAATCCGGGGACGCCGCCGATACCCCGGAACAGGGCGGGGAACTCGCCGCGCTGGTGGAACAGTTCCTCACCCAGTTCTACGGTGAGCAGGCCGCGATCGCCGCGCAGACCGCCGGGGACCAGCCGGCGGCGGTTGTCCCGCGGGAGGTCCTGGTACCGGCGGAGCCCGCCGATGTCGACGAGGTCCAGCGCTGGCTGTCGCAACTGCGGGGCGGTGCCGTGCGGGTACGGGTACCCCAGCGCGGCGACAAGAAGGCGCTCGCCGAAACCGTCGCCCGCAACGCCACCGAGGCGCTCGCGCAGCACAAACTCCGCCGGGCCGGCGATCTGACCTCCCGTTCGGTGGCGCTGCAGGATATCCAGGACGCTCTCGACCTCGATACCGCCCCGCTGCGGATCGAATGCGTCGACATCAGTCATGTCCAGGGCACCGATGTGGTGGCCTCGCTGGTGGTGTTCGAGGACGGACTGCCCAAGAAATCCGATTACCGGCACTATGCGATCCGGGAGGCGGCCGGCGGGGGCCGCTCCGACGATGTCGCCAGTATCGCCGAGGTCACCCGGCGCCGGTTCCTGCGGTTGCGCCGGGAGCGTGATGCCACCGAACAGGCCGATCTCGCCGGGACGGCCGAGGTGCCGGAGTTCGGGACCACATCGGTGGCAGCGGACCTCGCGGACGACGAGATCACCGGTCGGCCCGGGATCGATCCGAAGACCGGTCGCCCCCGGAAGTTTGCCTATCCGCCGAATCTGTACGTCGTCGACGGTGGCGCCCCGCAGGTCGCGGCCGCGGCCGAGGTGCTCGACGAGCTCGGTATCACCGATGTCGCAGTGGTGGGGCTGGCGAAACGGCTGGAAGAGGTCTGGGTGCCGGGCGAGCCCGATCCGGTGGTCCTGCCGCGCACGAGTGAGGCGCTCTACCTGCTCCAGCGCGTACGTGACGAAGCCCACCGGTTCGCCATCACCTTCCATCGCAGTAAACGATCCCGGCGGATGACCGCCTCCGCGCTGGATTCGGTGCGCGGGCTCGGCGCCGCCCGCCGTACCGCGCTGGTCACGCATTTCGGCTCGGTGGCCCGGCTGAAGGAGGCGACCGTGGAGGAGATCATCGAGGTGCCCGGTATCGGCCGGGCCACCGCGGAGGCGGTGCTGGCCGCCCTGCACGACCGATAGCGTCCGGCGCGGCGCACGGCGCAACGGCGCGGTGACCGGCGCGGGTCACGTACGTTTGTTTCTGCGTCCCCGCCGTTGTGTTCCTGCGCTCCGGGGCAGGGGCCGGGCGCACGCGCTACAGCAAGGTGACCGAAACGCATTCCCGAACACAGATCCGGGTGGTACATGACTCGCGTCGAATCGAACAGCAGTACGAAAGTGATGCCGGGTGAGGGACCGGTTTCGGGGACCCCGGTCGAAGTCGTGATGGTGACCGGGCTGTCCGGGGCCGGGCGGGGGACCGCCGCGCGAGTTCTGGAGGATCTCGGCTGGTATGTCACCGACAACCTGCCACCGGAACTGATCGGGCGGATGGTCGAACTCGGCGCCTCGGCGGACCCGCCCATCCGGCGGCTGGCAATCGTGATGGATGTGCGCAGCCGGTTCTTCACCGGCGACCTCCCCGCGGTCACCGAACAGTTGCGCGCCCGCGGAGTCCCCACCCGGATCCTGTTCCTGGAAGCCTCCGACGATGTGCTGATCCGCCGCTTCGGGTTCGCCCGCCGCCGCCACCCACTGCAGAACGACAGCGCCGACGGGACCCTGTCGGCCGGTATAGCCGCCGAACGGGTCCGGCTCGCCGGGGTGAAGGCCGCCGCCGATGTGGTCATCGACACCACGGAGCTGTCGATCCACCAGTTGCACCGCAAACTGGAGGAGGTCTACGGCGGCGGCACGCCCGCCGCACTGCAGCTGACCGTGCAATCGTTCGGATTCAAGTACGGTGTCCCGCTGGACGCGGACATGGTGTTGGATGTGCGTTTCCTGCCCAACCCGCACTGGGTTCCAGAACTTCGGCAGCACACCGGTCAGGAAGCGGTGGTCAGTGACTACGTGCTGTCGCGTCCGGGTGCCGAGGACTATCTGCGGACCTGCGAGCATCTGATCGAGCTGACCACCCAGGGTTACCGCCAAGAGGGGAAGCGATACATGACCGTCGCAGTGGGCTGTACCGGCGGCAGACATCGCAGTGTCGCGATCGCCGAGGCCCTCGGTCAGCTGGCCGGCCGCAGCATCGACGACGATGCGGACGGTCCGGTCGATACGGTCCGGGTGCTGCATCGGGATCTGGGGCGCGAATGAGCGGCCCCGACAACGGCCTCACGAGTCGCCGCGGTCCCGCGGTGGTGGCGCTCGGCGGCGGACACGGTCTCTATGCCACCTTGTCGGCGGTGCGCCGGCTCACCCGGCGGATCAGCGCGGTGGTCACCGTCGCCGACGACGGTGGCTCCTCCGGCCGCCTGCGCCGGGAACTCGGGGTGCCGCCACCCGGCGACCTGCGGATGGCCCTGGCGGCGCTGGCCGCCGATGCCGACGGCGTCCTCACCCGGACCGTCCAGCATCGGTTCGGCGGCACCGGCGCGCTGGCCGGGCATTCGGTCGGCAATCTGCTGTTGGCCGGTCTCACCGAGGTGCTGGGCGATCCGGTGGCCGCCCTCGACAAGGTCGGCGAGCTGCTCGGTATCAGCGGCCGGGTGCTGCCCATGTCGACCCTTCCGCTGGATATCGAGGCCGATGTCTCGGGGTTGGAGGCCGATCCGCGGGTGAGCCGCTGTATCCGCGGCCAGGTCGCCGTGGCCACGACCCCCGGCAAGGTGCGCCGCGTGCGCCTGCTGCCCGCCGACCCGCCGGCCTGTGCCGACGCCACCGCTGCCATCGAACGAGCGGATGCGGTGATCCTGGGACCCGGTTCGTGGTTCACCAGTGTGATCCCGCATCTGCTGGTGCCCGGCCTGCGCGACGCGCTGGTCTACACCCGGGCGCGTAAGGTGCTGATCCTGAACCTGGTCGCACAGCCCGGTGAGACGGCGGGTTTCTCCGCCGAACGTCATCTGCATGTATTGTCCCAGCACGCACCGGATTTCGCGGTCGACGAGGTTCTGGTCGATTCCGGGTGCGTACCGGAGGGACGCGAGCGCGAACATGTGGCCAGAGCGGCCGGGCAACTGCGGGCACGAGTAGTCTTTTCCGATGTCGCCGACGCGGGAACGGCCCGGCACGATGCCGGAAAACTCGCCGCCGCACTGGATCAACTGATCCGCGAGCCTCGGCCGGCGTTGTCGGGGCTTCGAGTCGAGGGACGGCACATGGGTCAGGATGTGCGGTCCGGGTTGGGTGGAAAGGAGCACGTCTCGTGGCGATGACAGCCGAAGTGAAAGACGAGTTGAGCCGGCTCGCCATAACACAGGTGAGTGCGCGTAAAGCCGAACTGTCCGCCCTGCTGCGTTTCGCCGGCGGTCTGCATATCGTCGGTGGGCGGGTGATCGTCGAAGCCGAAGTCGATATGTTGTCCATCGCGCGGCGGTTGCGGCGGGAGATCTTCGAACTCTACGGATACGGGTCGGATGTGCATGTGCTCAGTGCCGGTGGCCTGCGCAAATCCTCCCGGTACGTGGTCCGGGTGGCGAAGGAGGGCGAGGCCCTCGCCCGCCAGACCGGATTGCTGGATGTGCGCGGCCGGCCCGTGCGCGGACTACCCGCCCAGGTCGTCGGCGGCAGTGTCGCCGATGCCGAAGCCGCGTGGCGCGGCGCCTTCCTGGCCCACGGCTCGCTCACCGAACCCGGCCGCTCCTCGGCACTCGAGGTGAGCTGCCCCGGTCCGGAGGCGGCGTTGGCATTGGTGGGCGCCGCGCGGCGGCTCGGTATCTCGGCGAAAGCGCGGGAGGTACGCGGCACCGACCGGGTCGTGGTCCGCGACGGTGAGGCGATCGGCGCACTGCTCACCCGGATGGGCGCCCAGGACACCCGTCTCACCTGGGAGGAACGCCGGATGCGGCGCGAGGTCCGCGCCACCGCCAACCGGCTCGCCAACTTCGACGATGCCAATCTGCGGCGTTCGGCGCGTGCCGCGGTCGCGGCGGCGGCCCGGGTCGAGCGTGCGCTGGAACTGCTCGGCGACGATGTCCCGGACCATCTGGCGGCGGCGGGGAAACTGCGCGTCGAACACCGGCAGGCCTCCCTCGAAGAACTCGGCCAGCTCGCCGACCCGCCGATGACCAAGGACGCGGTGGCCGGGCGGATCCGGCGGCTGCTGTCCATGGCCGACCGGCGGGCGAAGGAACTCGGCGTGCCGGATACCGAATCGGCGGTCACGGCGGAGTTGCTGGACGACGCCTGAGGCGCGGTACGTCCCCGGCCCGGGACGGCGCCATGTTCGTGGTTGCGCGATGGCTCCCCGAGGCGGCGCTGGAGCAGCGACGGTACAGCGCGCGGACGTGCCGGTACCTCGCCGCGGTCGGTGCCTCGGATCGATGAGCTGCAACGCCGACCGATGTTGTCCGCGCATTCCGGCACCGCGCCCGGCCACCTTGCGGCGCAAGGGTCCGCTACGGCTGCCGGAGCATGCACCAGGTCAGGGGGCCGCCGTCGGGGATATCCACTTCCGCGGTCACGTGGAAGCCGAGGTGTTCGTAGAAGCGCACGTTCTCCGCTGTCGACGTCTCCAGGAACGCCCCGACACCTTCGCGTTCGGCGGCGGCCAGGCCGGGCTCGATCACCGCGCGGCCGAGTCCGCTGCCCCGGCGGGCGGGATCGACGCCCACGGTGCCGAGGAACCAGACGGGCTCGTCCGGACGGTGTGGCTGCAATGCCGCTTCCGCAGCTGCGTGCGCCTCGGCGCGGTCACCGGCCAATTCGGTGAAACGGGGCGCGAGTTCGGTGAATACCGCGCCGGCATCGGTGGCGGGCGTGGTCCAGACGGCGACCGCGTCACCGTCGTCGGCGACCCACACCTTCCCGTGGGGTAACCCGATGCGGGTGAGGAAGAGTTCCTGGAACTCGGCCAGCCGGCGTTCGTGCCCGTCTGCTGAGATGGTGTGCCGGGTCCAGGGGTAGTCGGCGAAGGCCCGGGTGAGGCTTCTGGTGGCGTGCGGGACATCGGCGGGAGTGGCCGGACGGACGTCCGGGCCGGAATCGGGGAGAGGTGTACTGGACATCCCCACCATCCTGCGATGCGGCACCCGGAGTTGCCAGGGTTTTACGGGAGCCGGCCGTCGCCGCACGCCGGGATAGCCGGTGCTCACGAACACCAGGGGTGTGTCGGAGAGATGACCCGAAGGCATTAGTGTGGGTGGCGTCGGAATCATCCGCTTGACAGCTGAGGAGCGAGAAACGTGACTGTCCGGGTAGGTATCAACGGCTTCGGCCGTATCGGACGTAACTTCTTCCGGGCGGTGGAGGCGCAGAAAGCGCTCGGCACCACCGATATCGAGATCGTGGCGGTCAACGACCTCACCGACAACGCGACTCTGGCCACCCTGCTCAAATACGATTCGATCCTCGGCCGGCTGCCGAAGGATGTCTCGCTGGATGGCGAGGACACCATCGTGGTCGGCGACCAGCGCATCAAGGCGCTGGCCATCAAGGAGGGCCCGGCGGCGCTGCCGTGGGGTGATCTGGGCGTGGATGTCGTCGTCGAGTCCACCGGAATCTTCACCGACGCCACCAAGGCCAAGGGGCACCTGGCCGCCGGTGCCAAGAAGGTCATCATCTCCGCGCCCGCCAAGGGCGAGGACATCACCATCGTGATGGGTGTCAACGACGACAAGTACGACGGCAGCCAGAACATCATCTCCAACGCGTCCTGCACCACCAACTGCCTGGGCCCGCTGGCGAAGGTGCTGAACGACGAGTTCGGCATCGTCAAGGGTCTGATGACCACCATCCACGCCTACACGCAGGATCAGAACCTGCAGGACGGCCCGCACAAGGATCTGCGTCGTGCCCGCGCCGCCGCGGTGAACATCGTGCCGACCAGCACCGGCGCGGCCAAGGCCATCGGCCTGGTGCTGCCCGAACTCAACGGCAAGCTCGACGGCTACTCGCTGCGGGTTCCGATCCCCACCGGCTCGATCACCGACCTGACCGCCGACCTGGAGAAGAAGGCGACGGTCGACGAGATCAACGCCGCATTCAAGGCCGCCGCGGAGGGTCCGCTGAAGGGCATCCTGAAGTACAGCGTCGACCCGATCGTCTCCAGCGATATCGTCACCGATCCGCATTCCTCGATCTACGACGCGCCGCTGACCAAGGTCATCGACGACCAGGTGAAGGTGTACTCCTGGTACGACAACGAGTGGGGCTACTCCAACCGCCTCGCCGACCTCATCGGCCTCGTCGGCAAGTCCCTCTAGGATCGGCGTGAGCATCAAAACTCTGGACGATCTCCTCGCCGAGGGCGTCGAAGGCCGCGGCGTACTGGTGCGGTCCGACCTCAACGTGCCCCTCGACAACGGCGAGATCACCGATCCCGGCCGGATCATCGCCTCGGTGCCGACCATCCGCGCACTGGTGGAAGCCGGTGCGAAGGTGGTCGTCACCGCGCATCTCGGCCGCCCGAAGGGTGCCCCGGATCCGGCGCTGTCCCTGGCTCCGGTGGCGACCCGCCTGGCGGCCGAACTGGGTCGCAATGTGCAGCTGGCCGGTGATGTGGTGGGTCAGGACGCGCTCGCGCGGTCCGAGGGCCTCACCGACGGCGATGTACTGCTGCTGGAGAACATCCGCTTCGATCCGCGGGAGACCGGCAAGGACGACGCCGACCGGGCGAAGCTGGCGGCCGCGCTGGTGGAACTGGTCGGCGAGGACGGTGCGTTCGTCTCCGACGGTTTCGGTGTGGTGCACCGCAAACAGGCATCGGTATACGACGTGGCGAAGCTGCTTCCGCACTACGCGGGCACGCTCGTCGCGGCCGAGGCCGAGGTACTGGCCAAGCTCACCGAATCCACCGACCGCCCGTACGCGGTGGTGCTCGGCGGGTCCAAGGTGTCGGACAAACTGGCCGTGATCGAGGCGCTGGCCCCCAAGGTAGACACCCTGGTCATCGGTGGCGGGATGTGCTTCACGTTCTTGGCCGCGGAGGGTTTGTCCGTCGGTTCCTCGCTGCTGCAGGAGGAGATGATCGATACCTGTAAGCAGCTGCTGGACCGCTACGCCGATGTCATCCATCTGCCGCGCGATATCGTCGTCGCCGATTCCTTCGCCGCGGACGCGGAATCGAAGACCGTACCGTGCCACGAGATCCCGGACGGCTGGATGGGCCTGGATATCGGGCCGGAATCGGTGCAGCGTTTCGCCGCACTGCTCACCGAGGCGCGCACGGTGTTCTGGAACGGCCCGATGGGCGTGTTCGAGTTCGACAAGTTCGCGGCCGGCACCCGCGGCGTGGCCGAGGCCATCGCCACGGCCACCGGTAAGGGCGCCTTCACCGTTGTCGGTGGTGGCGATTCCGCGGCGGCCGTGCGGGCGCTCGGTATCCCGGAAGGCGACTTCTCGCATATCTCCACCGGTGGTGGCGCCTCGCTGGAGTACCTGGAAGGTAAGACGCTGCCCGGCATCAGCGTGCTCGATGATGCGGAGGACGCGTAATGGCTCGGAAACCGCTGATCGCGGGCAACTGGAAGATGAACCTCAATCACCTCGAGGCCATCGCTCTGGTGCAGAAGATCGCGTTCGCGCTACCGGACAAGTACTTCGACAAGGTCGATGTCACGGTGATTCCGCCGTTCGTCGATATCCGCAGCGTGCAGACGCTGATCGAAGGCGACAAACTGCGGATCACCTACGGTGCGCAGGATGTCTCGGTACACGAATCCGGCGCCTACACCGGTGAGATCAGCGCGGCCATGCTGGCCAAGCTGGGTTGTGGTTACGCGGTGGTCGGGCATTCCGAGCGTCGCCAGTACCACAACGAGGACGATGCCACGGTGCTCGCCAAGGCGAAGCAGGCGCTGAAGCACGGGGTCACCCCGATCGTCTGTATCGGTGAGGGCCTGAACGTCCGCGAGGCGGGCACCCACGTCCAGTACAACCTCGAGCAGTTGCGAGGTTCGCTGAAGGGACTGAAGCCCGAGGAGATCGCGAAGGTCGTCATCGCCTACGAACCCGTGTGGGCGATCGGCACCGGAAAGGTCGCCACTCCGGCCGACGCGCAGGAGGTGTGTGGCGCCATCCGCGGCGAGCTCGCGCAGCTGGCCGGACCGGAGGTCGCCGAGATCGTGCGAGTGCTCTACGGCGGTTCGGTGAATGCGAAGAATGTCGGTGAGCTGATCAAGCAGACCGATATCGACGGCGCCCTGGTCGGTGGAGCATCGCTGAAGGGCGACGAGTTCGCCACCCTGTCCGCCATTGCGGCGGGCGGCCCGCTGCCCTGACCGATCGATAACCATGAGGCCCGCCGTACCCGTACGGCGGGCCTCGTATTTCGAGGCCCTGTCCGGCGCTCGGATCACGACCATCGCGCCACCGCAGACGACCATCGCGCTACCGCAGACGGCCGGCGCGACGGGCCCGTGGACCGGCCGGACCGCCGCCTACCGGAAATTGCGCGGCAAATCCGGAATACTGCGGTGCTGTGCGTGCGAAGCCTGCAATTTCCGAGTGATCCGGAAGGATCCGAGTGAGAGGAACAGCATGCGATATATCGTCGGACGCGTGAGCGCTTTCGCCGCCGGTGCCGCGCTGACACTCACCGCCGCGGGCGGCGTTCAGGCGGCGCCGGGGGAATTCGTCTACCGCTCACAGATCGGCGGCCCGGCCGTGCTGAACGATCTCGATCCCGACCGGTGCTACAACACCCCGGGTGCCGCCGGAATCCTCGCCAACGACACCGATATGCACGTGGCGGCGTTCCCCGGACCCAACTGCGAGGGCGTGCCCATGGATGCGGAGACCGGTGCATTCGAAAGCGTGGTGTTCAGCCCGTAGCCCGCGGACCGAGTCCGGATCGTGGCCGCCAGGTGTGCCGCGCCCCGAACTGTATTCTCCGCTCCGGAGCGCCCGATCGAACTACTGGGCGCGCAGCGTCAAGCCGTGACCGTTGGGGTTGCGCAGTGTGAGAGTGTCGGCATCGACCGTGGCCTGAGCCGTCCCGTCCAGGGCGGCGAGCACCGCTCGCTCCACCTCCATGACCTCGGGTGTGCACATCATCCGCGTGGTGGCCGCGGTGAACGCGATATCGGCTCCGGCGGGGGTTTCGGTGATCTCCGCGCGACCCGTCATCCGGTTGCAGCCGGCGAACCCGGTGAGGCCACCGTCCTCGGCGATGGTGAGGCTGGGCCGGACCTCGTCGATCGTGCGGGACGAGACCTGGGCCTGTGGGGTGAGCAGCGTAGTGACTGTCCATTCGGTACCGCGGATCGGCCGGTCCGGTTGCACCACCTTCTTGTTCGCGAGGACCACTGTCGATTTCTTGCCGATCAGCGTCAGCCGATCGCGGTCGAGCTCCCAGGTCGGCTCACCGCGCAGCAGTTCGCCCACCCAGGCATCGGCGTCGGCACGTGCACCGGGGCAGGCGGCGAGGGTGCTCGCCAGTTCGGAAACGTGCAGAACATGATCGCGGAGGTCCACCGCGCCGCTGTGTTTGTTGCAGCCGGCGTCGGCGGTGATCCGGCCGTCGGCGAACACCAGGGTGAGCGGTCCACCGCCGGGGATCCCTGTACCGGTGACCTCGGTGGAGATATAGGTGTGACCCATCGGTGTCGAATCGTGCGCCGCGGGCTCCGGCTCTTCATCGTTCGTGCAGGCCGTGGCGGCCAGCAGGATCAGCGTGAGGGCCGCCCCGAATCGGAGCACTCGTCCGGGCATGCCGCCGATGCTACCGGCGCGCGCAGGCCACCGGGTGGCGACATCCAGGCGCGTACGCGACTCGAATCGCGCTGATTCCAACCCTGCCGGTACGTGCCGTCCCGCTCTAGCCTCACCGGTCGAGTCGATGCCGTACCGAAGGGGACACCATGTCGTTGCTGGAAAACGCGGAGGTGCCCGCCCGCACGGACGACGCCGCGGTCCCTGCCGAGACCGGCGCGGACCGGCTCACCGCCGGTGATACTCGGAAAGCGGTCGCGGCGAGCCTGATCGGGACAACCGTCGAGTGGTACGACTTCTTCCTCTACTCCACCGCGGCGGGCATTGTCTTCGACAAACTGTTCTTCCCGAGCACCAGTGCCTTCGTCGGGACCATGCTGTCGTTCGCGACCTTCGCGGTCGGTTTCCTGATGCGTCCGGTGGGTGGTCTCGTCTTCGGGCATATCGGCGATCGGATCGGCCGGAAACGCACGCTCGCCCTGACAATGGCCATCATGGGCGGATCCACCGCTCTGATGGGCGTGCTACCCACTGCCGCCGCGATCGGCGTCGCTGCGCCGATTCTGTTGCTGGCGTTACGGATGCTGCAGGGTTTCGCGCTCGGCGGGGAGTGGGCCGGTGCGGTACTGCTGGCCGTCGAGCACAGTCCGCGCCGGAAAGTGGGATTGTTCGGCAGTTATCCGCAGGTCGGCCTGGCACTCGGCCTGGCCCTGGGCACCGGGGTGTTCGCGCTGCTGCGCACGCTGCTGAGCGAAGAGGCGTTTCTGGGTTACGGGTGGCGGATCGCGTTCGGCGCCAGCCTGGTGCTGGTGCTGATCGGCCTGGTGGTACGGCTGAAAATCGATGAGACGCCGGCCTTCCGCGAGGTGGATCGGCTGAACCGGATCTCGAAAGTGCCGGTGGTCGAACTGTTCCGCAGCGCCCGTTCCCGGCGCAACACCGTCCTCGGGTTGCTGTCCCGCTGGGGTGAGGGCGCGGCCTTCAACACCTGGGGTGTTTTCGCGATCAGCTTCGCGACCGGACATCTGGGTTTCGAGCAGGTGCCGGTGCTGCTGGCAGTCACCGTCGCGGCGTTGGTGATGGCCGCGCTGATCCCCGTATCCGGGTTGCTCGCCGACCGTTTCGGGCCGCGCAGAGTGTACATCGCCGGGATCGCGGCCTACGGGGTGCTGGTGTATCCGGTGTTCCTGCTCTTCGAAACCGGCAATATCGTGGTGTTCACCGTTGCCATCGTCGCGGTGTTCGGTGTGGCGCACGCGCTCTTCTACGGAGCGCAGGGCACCTTGTACGCCGGACTGTATCCACCCGAGGTGCGGTACACGGGTCTGTCGTTCGTCTATCAGTTCTCCGGTATCTACGCATCGGGACTGACCCCGATGATCGTCACGGCGTTGATCGCCGCAGCCGGTTCTACGCCGTGGCTCGCCTGCGGGTACTTGGTGGGCACCGCGGTGGTGAGCGTGATCGCCACCCGGTTCATCCGCGAGGAGGATCGCCTCACCGCGTGAGCGTCCGGAAGGCCGGTCAGAGCGCGCGGCTATGCTGTCCCGAGTGACCACAGCCGCGCCGAAACCCGTTTCCACCTGGGCGCCGCTGCGATCCCCGGTCTATCGGGCACTGTGGATCGCCCAGTTGGTGTCCAATCTCGGCACCTGGATGCAGATGGTGGGCGCCCAGTGGGTGCTGGTCGACGAACCCAATGCGGCGGCTCTGGTTTCGTTCGTGCAGACGGCGACGACACTGCCGGTGATGATCCTGTCGATTCCCTCCGGGGTGCTCGCGGATCTGCTGGACCGCCGGCGACTGCTGCTCGGCGCCCAGTGCACGATGGCGGTGCTGGCGGCGGTCCTGGCGATCGCGACCGCGACCGGTCACACCACCCCCGCGGTATTGCTCATCCTGTTGTTCCTGCTCGGCTGTGGTCAGGCGGTGGTCGCTCCCTCCTGGCAGGCGATTCAGCCCGAACTCGTCCCGCGTGACCAGATTCCGTCGGCCGCGGCGCTGGGCAGTATGAATATGAATATCGGCCGGGCAGTGGGTCCGGCGGTCGCGGGTGTGCTGGTCGCGCTGTCCGGCCCGGCACTGGTGTTCACCCTCAACGCCTTTTCCTTCTGCGCCATCGTCGGCGCGCTGCTGCTCTGGCGGCGGCCGAAGGTGGAACGCGAATTCCCGAGCGAACGCCCGCTCGCGGCGCTGCAGGCCGGAACCCGGTTCATCAAATCGGCGCCGGCCATCCGGCGGGTGCTGCTGCGCACCGCGCTGTTCGTCGCCCCCGGTAGCGCGTTGTGGGCGCTGCTACCAGTGATCGCGCGCGATCGACTGGGCCTGGGCTCCTCCGGTTACGGGGTCATGCTCGGCGCACTCGGGGTGGGGGCGGTACTCGGTGCGGTGAGCCTGGCGAGAGTGCGGGCGCTGCTCACGCCCACACAGCAGGTCGCCGCGGCGGCGCTGATGTTCGGTGTAGCCTGTTGCGGGACCGCCCTGCTGCGGGTCGAGGCGCTCGTGCTGATCCTGCTGGTATTCGCCGGCGCGGCCTGGCTGCTCACCCTGTCGACCATGAACGCCACCATGCAGCTGCTGCTCCCCGGATGGGTGCGGGCGCGTGGGCTCTCGGTGTACATGCTGGTCTTCATGGCCGGCCAGGCGATCGGCTCGGTGGTGTGGGGTCTGGTCGCCGGCGCCTACGGCGCGGTCACCGCCCTCCTGATCGCCGGTGCGCTGCTCGGGGCGGCCGCGCTGAGCACAGTCTGGCTGCCCATGCGCCAGTTCGCGGCCGGTTTCGATCTGACCCCGCAGGCGTACTGGCCCGAGCCCCAGCTGGTGGTGGAACCGGAACCGGACGACGGGCCGGTGCTGGTGCTCAAGGACTACGACGTCCCGGCGGACCGGGTACCCGAGTTCCTCGACGCGATGGGTTACGTGGGCCGGTCCCGGCAGCGCACCGGTGCCATGGAATGGCGGCTGTACCGCGATGTCGGCGCCGAGGACCGCTACGTCGAGGCCTTCGTGGTGCGCTCCTGGTCGGAGCATATGCAGCAGCACCGGGTGCGGCTGACCGCCCAGGATCTGATGCGCGAACGCGCGGTGGCGGAATTCGCCCACGACGAGACGCTCACCCACCTGGTGTCGGTGGAACCGCGCGCATAGATACACTGTGCGGCATGCGGATGTTCCTGGATATCCTCCTGATCGTCACCAGCCTGCTGCTGGTGCTGATGGTGCTGCTGCACCGCGCCAAGGGCGGAGGTCTGTCCAGCCTGTTCGGCGGTGGAACGCAGTCGGCGCTGTCCGGTTCGACCGTGGCCGAGAAGAACTTGAACCGCATCACGATCTTCACCGGCCTGGTGTGGTTCATCGCGATCCTCGGGATCGGGCTCGAGATCAAGTTCGCCTGACCGTCAGTCGGTCCGGGGTATCCGCCCGTCGATATCGGTGAAACCGTAGTCCTCGGCCAGATCGGCGACTTTCCAGGCCTTACCCGCCCGTTTCCCGCGGTCGGGGTCGGCGGCCAGCGCCACCACCGCGCGGCCCGCGAATCGGGGCGTTTCGGCCTCGTCCAGGTCGAAGCTGCCCTCACCGGGCAGGGTGACCACCCGTTTACCTTTGTCGTCGGCGGGCACGAGTTGCAGTAGTTCGGTGGCCACCAGGCCCGGCCAGATCGAGACGGCGGTGACCTCGGTGCCGGCGAGATCCCGGGCGAAATCGGCGGTCATGCGGTCCAGTGCCGTTTTGGCGACCCCGTAGACGGCGTTGTGCATGGGGCGCTGTGCGCCCGGTGAGGACACGTTGACGATGAGACCGCCCGTTTTCAGCAGCAGCGGAGCCGCGTACACGGCAGCGACATAGTGGGAACGCACCCCGATCCGGAAGGTCTCGTCCCAGGCTTTCGGGGGGACATCCCAGAACTTGCGGCCCAGCCATCGGGCTGCGGCGGGGGAGTTGTAGACATTGTTGACCAGGACGTCGAGCCGGTCGTGTTCGGTGCCGATCCGCTCGAAGAGCGCGGCGGTCGCCTCGTCGTCGCCGTGATCACAGACGACGGGGATGCCGGTACCGCCCAGCTCGTCGATCTGCGCTGCCGTTTCGTGCACCGTGCCCGGGAGTTTGCCTGGCTGCTGGGATCGCCCGGTGACATACACGGTCGCACCGGCCGCGCCCAGCTCCAGCGCGATACCTTTGCCGATCCCGCGACTCGCTCCGGTGACCACGGCGATCCGGTTCTTCAGGGGGTGTGGTGTTCCGCTCACAGTCCCGGGACGTTACCGTGAAACTGTAACGCGTTCTAGTATTCGGGAGGTTCCGTGGCGCCGATACACCGGTTCATCGATACCGGGGGTGTGCGGATGCACATCGCCGAACAGGGGCAGGGCGATCCGGTGATCTTCTGCCACGGGTTCCCGCACACCGGGTACGTCTGGCACCGGCAGCTCGCTGCCCTGTCGGTGGCCGGTTACCGGGCGATCGCTCCCGACCTGCGTGGCGCCGGGCACACCGACGCCCCCGCAGCCGTCGACGAATACACCAACCAGGCAGTGATCGGCGATCTGCTCGCGCTGCTCGACGATATCGGTGCCGAGCGGGCGGTGTTCGCGGGTGTGGACTTCGGTGCCGCCGTGCTGTGGGAACTCGGGATGCGGGCACCGGAACGGGTGCGCGGCCTGATCGTGCTGAACAACCCGTTCGCGCCGCGCTCGCCGAAACCGCCCGGGTATTACTGGGCGAAAATGGCCGAACGGCACTTCCTGCACCTGCAGTACTTCCAGGAACCCGGCGTCGCAGATGCCCATCTCGCCGAACAGTCGCGCGAATTCCTGTCCCGGGTGTACTACGCGCTCAGCGGCGATTACCACTACCTCGACGTCTGGCAGAACCCGCCGGGAATGCGCTATATCGACGCGCTTCCGCAGGCCCCGGAATTACCGTGGCCGTGGCTTTCCGAAGCGGAATTCGACATCCTTGCCACGGAGTTCGAACGCACGGGTTTCACCGGCGGACTGAATTGGTACCGCGCTATCGATCGTAACTGGGAGCTGACGGCCGAATACGCACAGGCAGCTCCCACCGCGCCCGTGTTTTTCGTATACGGGGAGAACGACCCGGATATGGAAGGTTTCAGCGGCCGCGACCCGCTCGCGACCATGCGCGCGTCCCTACCGGACCTGCGCGCGGTCCGCCGAGTACCCGGCGCCGGTCATCTGGTCCAGTTGGAAGCCACCGATGCGGTGAACACGTTCCTGCTCGACAGCCTGCGCGATCTCTCGTCCTGAGGTTTCGTTCGCGGTCCCGACGGACGCGGGGCGACGCGGAACCACGGCCGGTGGGAAACCGCTTGTCCGCGGGCTGCCCGGTCGTACGTAACCTGGCCGCTATGACTGTCCGCGGTGTACTGTTCGACTTCTCCGGTACTCTCTTCCGATTCGAGCCCGAACTGGACGGGCTCGTCGGACCCGACGGAGCGGCCCTCGTAGGCGAAGCCCAGGCCGAGGTGGTGCGGCGGATGACGGCACCGGTCGGACAGCCGGGCGGCCTCCCGGAGCGGTTGCGTGACGCATGGGGACGGCGGGATCTGGATCCGCCGCTGCACCGCGAACTGTATCTGGCGGTGCTACGCGGTTCCGGAGTCGGTAATCCGGAATATCTGTACGAACAACTGCTGTCGGCCGAGGCCTGGCGGCCGTTCCCGGATACGGACGCCGCCCTGACCGCGGTGGCGGCGGCCGGGATGCCGATCGCCGTGGTCAGCAATATCGCCTGGGATATCCGGCCGGTGTTCAAACGGGCCGGGGTGGCCGAGCAGGTGACCGAATTCGTCCTGTCGTATGCCGAGGGTGCGGTGAAACCCGACCCGCGGCTCTTCGAAATCGCCTGTCACCGTATCGGGATCGCGCCCGGCCAGATGCTGATGATCGGTGACAGCCACGAGGCGGACGGCGCTGCCGCCGAATTGGGCTGTGCGGTAGCCCTGGTGGAAGCCGGTCCCGTCGACCAGCGGCCGTGCGCACTGCTGGATGCGCTCGCCGGATACGGGATCCGCTGACGCAGCCCTCTCTCGAAGCCTCCGCGAAGCGGCGGGCGTGGGCTCGCGCTCAGGCGGACAGTATGGCCGTCGCCGCGA
Source organism: Nocardia carnea (assembly GCF_029868855.1). Classification (GTDB taxonomy): domain Bacteria; phylum Actinomycetota; class Actinomycetes; order Mycobacteriales; family Mycobacteriaceae; genus Nocardia; species Nocardia carnea_A. The sequence continues at coordinate 43,767 of NZ_JARWOV010000220.1, forward strand.
GGGTGGTGTACGGCATGGTGAAACCTCCGCCGATCTCGTCGATGGCAGTGCCGACCCTGTCGAGGACGACCGCCAGCTGATCCGGTGCGAGCCGGGTGAGCAGGCCGGTGGTGGGGAGATGGTCGAGCCATTGGTCCCGGGTGTAGGACTGCTCCCAGTCGAAACGCCACTGCTCCGGTTCGTCGAATCCGCCTGCCCGGCGGATACCGTCGGCCGCCGCGGCGAACATCTCCCGATAGGTTTCGAGCGCGGATTTCGCCTGGGTGGCCGCAGTGGTGAAAGGCGAATCGGACGCGACCTCGGCGTAGGCCGCCGCGAGTGCCCGGGTGAGTTCGGCGGGGGCGTCGAAAGCATGTCCGAATACGGCTATCCGGCCACCCGGACGCAGCACCTGCGCAGCTTTTGCAGGTCCGGCGACCGGGTCGACCCAATGCCACGCCTGGCCGGCGACAACCGCGTCGAAGGTGCGACCGTCCGGGTCCCAGGCTTCGAACGTGCTGGTTTCGACCTCGACGCCGGTGCCGCGGGCGAAATCGGCCATCCGGTTGTCCGGGTCGATGCCGAGCACCGTGCACCCGGCCTCCTGGAATTGCCGGGCTTCGATACCGGTGCCGCAACCGATATCGAGCACATGACGGCCGGGGCTCGTGGCGATGATCCGGGTGATGAGGGCGTCGGGGTAGCGGGGGCGGGCCCGGTCGTAGCGTTGTGGATCGATACCGAACGATTCGGCGACCTCGCGGTGCCGATGCGGTTCCGGAGCTGAAGACGGGTGCCGCGGTAGAGTGGGCATGCGCCCACATTAGTGGGCGTGTGCCCACTAGGCAATCGGGTGGGCCGGAAACAGGTGGAGGGACGGACTCGGTGCCGACCGGTGTGCATATCCGAGACGCGCGTCAGCAGTTGTTCGACGCGGCCGAACGTATCCTGCTGCGGGACGGGGCGAGCGCGCTGACCAGCCGCGCCGTCACCGCCGAAGCCGGAGTGGCCAAAGGAGTGCTGCACCGGTATTTCGCCGACTTCGACGGGTTTCTCACCGAACTCGTCGGGGACCGGCTCGACCGGCTCGCGGACCAGGCCGCGACCCTGCGTGGTTCCGCAGGCACCGCGACCGTCACGGGCAATCTCACCGAGGCCCTGGTCGAACTGTTCGACCCGGTCGCCGTGGCGATCGTCGCGCTGGTCGTCGCGCGCGACGAGCTGCGCGCGCGGCTGCGCCAGGGCCGACCCCTACCCGGCCTGCCCGTCCTGACGGAGGCCGGCACCATGATCGCCGCCTACCTGGCCGACGAATGCGCGCTGGGTCGAATCGCAGCCGACGCGGATACCGACTCGCTGGCGTTGTCGCTGATCGGCGCCGGACATCTGCTGTTCGCGGGCGCACCGGCACGTCCCGATACCGCGGCGGTCGGCCGGGTTGTGGAGACGATCATGGCCGATGTCGTCCAGCGGCGGCTGCTGTGAGGTAGAACCGATGCCCGGCAAGCGCCTCTCGGCGAGTGGTCGCTCGTAGCGACAAAGGGTGCGGCCCGGGGCTGCTCGGGCATCGGCGCACGGTCCAACGGTTTCGCTGTGGATGCTGTTCCGGTCGGTGCAGTCCGTCACACCACCCGCGGTGCCAGGTCACCCGGCCGGAGGCCATGGCCGGACATCTCGAATACGCCGTCGAACTGGTGGGCATCGACCACGTGGGCGTGAGCACCGACCATTCGTTCGACGGCGCGGATTTCCTGGCCGAAGTGACGGCGAACCCGGATCTGTTCGACGAGTCGTATACGCGCTGGGGGCCGATCCGATGGATGCCCCCGGAAACGTCCGCCACCCTGGGTAGCCATCTCCGCACCAGAGGCTGGTCCGACAGCGAAATCAGCGCGGTGCTCGGGCGGAATTTCGAGCGGGTCGCCCGAGCGACCTGGCGGGTCCGGCATCGGGCCATCGCCGATGGGTAGCCGCAGGCACGGCGCGGCCTGGGCCTCCGGCCCTGGGCGTGCGACGATTCGGGCATGACCGATTTCGCGACGCCGCAGGAGCTTGCCCGCCGGACATCCGCCGCTGTCGACGCGGCGGTCGGCGCTGCCCGCGCACGGGGGGTCGCGGGGACGGATGCCGCTGTGCTGGACGATATGTTCTCGGTGGTGGTGCATCTCGCGCCTTCGCCCCTGGTGGCGCGAGTGCCCACGGTGCTGGCGCCGGCCCAGCGCGTATCGCTGCGGAGTCGTCAGCAGGCGGAGCTGGATGTGACGACGTGGCTTGCGGGGCAGGGAGTCCCGGTGATCGCGCCGAGTCCGGCCGTGCCACGGGAACCTGTCCGGCGCGACGGTTTCTCGATGACGTTCTGGCAGTACATGGAAGAAGACCGGGGCGCGGCGCCCGACTATGCGGCGAACTGCGATCTTGTCGCGGATCTGCACGCCGCGCTCCGGGCGTATCCGGGAACACTGCCGTTCCTGTCCGCGGCCGAACCGGATTTCGTCACCGAAAGCCTCACGGTACTCGGCGAATACCCGGAGCTACTCGACGCCGCCGATCTGGACCGGGCCCGCCGCGAGTGGCGCGTTCTCGCCCCACTGGTCGGCTCGCGGCAGGGTTTCGAGGCCGCGTTCCCCGGAATCGATCTGCAGCCTGTACACGGTGACTCCCCACCGGCCAACGTTTTCGCCGGAGTGAACGGGAACCTGTTCGCCGACTTCGAACTCGTTACGTTCGGCCCCGTCGAATGGGACCTGGCGGGTCTCGGCCCGGAGTGGGAGGCCGCTTACGACCGCGGTGCGCGGCGCAACGGCCTCCGCCCGCTGGACGACGGTGTTCTACGTTTCGTGAACGCGGTCGGCATGCTGCGGGTCGTCGCCTGCCTGACCCTCGTACCGCAACAGCCTGTCCTGCACGAGTACTTGACTCCCGCGCTCGCACAATGGCGTGAGCTGCCGTTCGCCGGCGGAATGGCCGGGTGACCCGTCACCGTCCGGGCCCGGCCCCGGTGAGCAGCCGGTAGGCGGCCGCTTCGATATCGGCTTCGCTCAGTAGTACCGAGGCCGCGGCCGGTCCGAGGGGGACGAAACTGTCCGCACTGGTCACCCGGGCCAGAGAACCGGTGAAGCGGGCGTCCACCAGGGCCGCGCACACCGATTCGGCGACCCCGCCGCTGCGCCGGGTTTCGTCGGCGACCAGCACCCGGCCCGTGGCTTCGGCGTGATAGATCAGATCGTCGAGTGGTAACGGGGACAGCCAGCGGAGATCGAGGACGCGGGTGGTGGTCCCGCGCTGTTCCAGGCGCCGGGCGACCCGCAGGCTCATGGGTACGGAGTTGGCGAAGGCGACGATCGTCAGATCGGTGCCCGCGCCGTACACGCGGGGCCGCCCGATCGGGACATGGGTATCGGTGCGTGCGGTCGCCCACTGCCCGTCACCGGGTTCGTACAGGTCCCGGGTGTGATAGAGCGCGATGGGTTCGAGCAGGACGCAGACCCGGCCGTCCACGCGGGCCGCCGAGACGCAGGTGCGGAGGACGGCCGCCGCGTCGTCGGGGCGCGACGGGGAAGCCACCACGATCCCGGGGATATCGCGTAGCGCGGCCACGGAATTGTCGTTGTGGAAATGTCCGCCGAAACCTCGCTGATAGGCATAGCCGGCGATCCGTACGACCATCGGATTGCGGTAGCGGCCCGCCGAGAAGAACGACAGGGTGGCCGCCTCACCTCGTAACTGGTCCAGGGCATTGTGCACGTAGGCCAGGTACTGGATTTCCGGAATCGGGACGAAGCCCGCGAGACCGGCGCCGAGCGCGGTACCGAGAATGCTCTGCTCGTCGAGCAGGGTGTCGAATACCCGGCGCGCGCCGAATCGCCTACGAAGTCCTTTGGTGACTCCGTAGACACCGCCTTTGCGGCCGATGTCCTCGCCGAAGACGAGGACATCGGTATCGCGGGCGAGTAATTCGGCGAGGGTCTCGTTGAGTGCCTGCGCCAGCGTCACCGGGTTCGCCGGCGGTGCCCCCGCGCTGTCGGGTCCGGGGACGGGCGGACCGGAACGCAGGACGTCGGCGCGCACCGAGTCCGGCCGGGCCGGAGCCAATGGCGCGATCACCCGAGCCGCCGAGCCGAGCTTCGGTTCCCCGCACACGTCGTCGGCCGTGGCGGCCACCTGACCGGCCAGCCGGTCGTAGTGGTCGAGGATCTCCCGCGGAGTGCGTATTCCCGCGGTGACCAGCAGGCGAGCGGTGGCGGTGACCGGGTCGCGGGCCAGATCGGCGGCGATCGCGGCGTTGTCGCGATAGGCGGATTCCACATCGGACCCGGCATGGCCGAACAATCGCACCGTGCGCAACCGCAGAAACGCCGGCTGCCGGTGCGCCCGCACCCACGCCACGGCGGTGGACGCGGTGGTGACCGCGTCGAGGAGATCGCACCCGTCGGCGCTGAAATAGCGCAGACCCGGCCGGTGACCGTAGGCCTGTTCGATCCATTCCGGGGGTGTCGGAACGCTGATCCCGATCCCGTTGTCCTCGCAGACGAACAGCACCGGCATCGGTACACCGAGATCGGCCGTATGCACTGCGGTGTTGATCGCACCGGTGGCGGTGGAATGGTTGGCGGACGCGTCGCCGAACCCGCACAGCACCACCGCATCCGGTGGCCAAGGGCAATCGATGCCCACCCGGGCGGCACGGTCGATCGCGAACGCGAGCCCCACCGCACGCGGTAGCTGAGAAGCAACGGTGGAGGTCTGCGGAATGATATGGGCCGCCGCGCTGCCGAACACTTTGTGCCGGCCCCCGGAGATCGGATCAGCGGCGGCGGCGACCACCCCGAGCAGCAGATCCCGCACCGGGTCCACACCGCCTGCCCGGCGCACCCGTTCGACGAACAGTGCACCGGAACGATAGTGCGGCAAGACCGGGTCGGTGACGCGGCTCGCGGCGGCCAAGGCCACATTGCCCTCGTGACCCGACGATCCGATGCTGTAGAACCCCTGGCCGCTCGCTCCGAGGCGCCGGGCCGCCAGATCGGCCTGCCTGCTGAGCACCTGCGCGGTGAACAATTCGAGGCAGTTCACCCCGGTGAGCCGCGGCGCGAGTTCACGGTCAGGCGCTGTAGCCGCAGCCGGACTCAGCCCCGCGACCTCGGCACGGAACCGCTGTTCGGCCTCGTCGATATTCACCGCGCCCTCACCATGACGAGCCTAGGGCGAGTTTCGGAAGCCCGAGGTGTCTTGCCGCGGCAAGTCGCGCCACGCCGGGATATCGGACTGCCGGTATGGCCTTTGCCGAACTGCAGAGCCCGCCACCGGCATCGCTACCAACCGAACCGCAGTTCCGTGGCGCGCGGCGCTGAGGCCTGCGGGGCGCGTCTACGCAACACCCGACGATCGGTTCAGCGCAGCGCGGCGGCTGCGTCCTGGTCCAGGATCCAGGTGGTGGATTCGGTGCCGTGGGCGCCCGCGGCGGGGATTTCGAGCGGGTCGGCGCCGTTCAGCGCGGCCGCGACGGGTTCGGCCTTGTTCGCGCCGGACACCACCAGCACCACATGGCGTGAGCGGCGGATCGCCGGGTAGGTCAGGGTCACCCGGACGGGCGGCGGTTTGGGCGAATCGGTGACCGCGACGGCCGGTTCGCGCTCTTCGCGGATCGTGCCGGTATGCCCCGGGAACAGCGAATTGATATGCCCGTCGGGGCCCATACCGAGCAGGTGTAGATCGAAACCGCCGGACGCGGCGAGGTGGGCCCGCACCGCGGTGGCGTATTCGGCGGCCGCTTCGACCGGGTCCGGATATTCGCCGTCGGAGGTGGCCACGATGTGGACGCGGGCGGGATCCACCGGGACGTGATCGAGCAGGGCTCGGTGGGCCTGTAGTTCGTTGCGTTCCGGGTCGCCGGCGGGGACGAAACGTTCGTCGCCCCAGAAAATATCGAGTTTCGACCAGTCCAGCCCGCCCGGCTCGGCGCGCACCTTCTCCAGCAGAGCGATACCGGTACCACCACCGGTCAGCACCACCGATGCGGTACCGCGCTCGGCCTGTGCCGCCACCAGTACCTCGACGAACCGCCGGGCGGCGGCGGTGGTGAGGGCGTCGCTGTCGGGATGCACATCCACGGTGGCGGCCGGGAAGGTCGCGTCACTACTGGTGGTCATAGGTCACCCTTTCGATTCCGGCGAGGGCTTCGGCGTAGATTTCGTCGGCATCCAGCCGGCGCAGTTCCTCCGCCAGGCAGTCGCGTGTCTCCCGGCGGGCCAGCGCGATCCGTTGTTCGGGTTCTCCGGTGCGGGTCAGTGTCGCGGTCACCCCGGTCTGCGGGCGCGCGATGGCGATCGACACCGTGGGGCGGTGCAGTTCGACCACCAGCTCTCCGGTTTTCCGGTAGACCGGACAGCCGAGCCGCCCGGCGAGCCAGCCGGCGAGCATATCCAGCGCGGGTTCCTCGCGCAGCCCGGAGACCGTCACCGATTCCACCGGTTCGTACGGGGCCTCGTCCATCGCGGCGGCCAGCAGGGCCCGCCAATAGGTGATCCGGCTCCACGCGAGATCGGAATCGCCGGGGGCGTAGGAACCGTGGCGCTTCTTGATGGTGGCCTGCGGGTCGGGGGCGAAGGTGGCATCGGTGATGCGCCGCGCCGCCAGCCGGCCCACCGAATCCTTCGAGGGAAATTCCGGTGCCCCTCGCGGCCACCAGGCCACAACCGGGGTATCGGGGAGCAGGAACGGGATCACCACACTGCTCTCGTGGTTCACCAGCTGTCCCTGCAGCCGTAGCACGATCACCTCCGCGGCGCCGGCATCCCCGCCGACCCGGATCTGCGCATCCAGCCGGGTGGCGGCGGAGCGGTCTCCGCGCGCGAGTACGACCACCCGGCAGGGGTGCTCGCGGCTGGCGTCGTTCGCGGCATCGATGGCGTCCTCGGCCTCGGAACTGTCCAGGGTGCACACGACCAGGGTCAGTACCCGGCCCATGGTGATCACGCCGTTGCTCTCGCGTAGCTGGACCAGCCGTTTGGTGACGGCGCCGGTGGTGGTGTCGGGGATATCGATGATCACGGCCGCCGCCATTCCCGGCCCGTGCGGGCCAGCATCTCCGCGGCGGAATCCGGGCCCCACGTCCCGGCCTCGTACTGTTCGGGTTTACCGTCGGCCGCCCAGTGGCCGAGCACGGGATCGAGGATGCGCCAGGACAATTCGACCTCCGCATTGACCGGGAAAAGAGAGGGTTCGCCGAGCAGGACGTCGAGGATGAGGCGTTCGTAGGCTTCCGGGGAGGATTCGGTGAACGATTCGCCGTAGCTGAAGTCCATGTTCACATCGCGGACTTCCATGGACGAGCCAGGCACCTTCGAACCGAACCGCATGGTGATGCCCTCGTCCGGCTGCACCCGGATGACGAGCGCGTTCTCGCCGAGTTCCTCGGTCATCGTCTGGTCGAACGGCAGATGCGGGGCGCGTTTGAACACCACCGCGATCTCGGTGACCCGCCGGCCCAGGCGTTTACCGGTCCGCAGATAGAACGGGACACCCGCCCAGCGCCGGGTGTCGACCTCGAGGGTCAGCGCGGCATAGGTTTCGGTGCGGGACTGCGGGTCGAAACCTTCCTCGTCCAGCAACCCCACCACTTCCTGACCGCCCTGCCAGCCGGCCGCGTACTGGCCGCGGGCGGTGGTCTCGTCGAGTGGTTCCACGAGTTTGGTGGCCGACAGGACCTTGATCTTCTCCATCTGCAGCTGCCGGGGTTCGAAGCTGATCGGCTCCTCCATGGCGGTGAGCGCGAGCAGTTGCAGCAGATGGTTCTGGATCACATCGCGGGCGGCACCGATCCCGTCGTAGTAGCCGGCGCGGCCGCCGAGGCCGATATCCTCGGCCATGGTGATCTGCACGTGGTCGACGTAGTTGGCATTCCAGATCGGATCGAACAACTGGTTCGCGAAGCGCAGCGCCAGAATATTCTGCACCGTCTCCTTACCGAGATAGTGGTCGATCCGGAACACGGTCTCCTCGGGAAACACCCGATTCACCAATGCGTTGAGTTCGCGGGCGCTTTCCAGATCGTGCCCGAACGGCTTCTCGATCACCACCCGCCGCCACGGCGCGGGCCCCTGCTCGGCGTGCCGGCTGGTGAGCCGGTGCCGATGCAGCTGGTCGAGCACGACGGGGAACGAATCGGGCGGAATCGAGAGGTAGAAGGCGTGATTACCGCCGGTGCCCCGTTCGGCGTCGAGCCGGGCCAGGGTATCGGCGAGCTTCGCGAAGGCGTCGTCGTCTTCGAAGGCGCCCTGGACGAAGCGGAACCCTTCCGCCAGATGATCCCAGACTTCCTGCCGGAACGGGGTCCGCGAATGCGCACGCACGGCGTCGTGGACGATATCGCCGAAATCCCGGTCCGACATCTCGCGCCGCGCGAAACCGACCAGGGCGAAACCCGGGGGCAGCAGCCCCCGGTTCGCCAGATCGTAGATGGCCGGCATGAGCTTGCGCCGGGAGAGATCTCCGGTGACTCCGAAGATCACCATGCTGCACGGGCCCGCGATTCGCGGAATCCGTTTGTCCCGGCTGTCTCGCAGCGGGTTACGCCACGGGGTGCCGGATGCCGTCACTGTGCTCTCCGGAGCGCCGGCCATCGGGGTCAGTTACCTCCTGCGGCAGCCAATTCGGCTGTGGTGGCTTCCAGCAGTTCCTGCCAGGACTTCTCGAACTTGTCCACGCCCTCGCGTTCGAGTACCGCGAAGACATCATCCAGATCGATCCCGACTTCACGGAGCTGCTCGAAGACCCCGGCCGCCTCGTCGGCGGTACCGGAGACGGTGTCCCCGCGGACCTGACCGTGATCGGCGACGGCCTCGAGTGTCTTCTCCGGCAGCGTGTTCACCGTATTCGCGGCGACCAGTTCCGTGACGTAGAGGGTATCCGGGTAATCCGGGTTCTTCACCCCGGTCGACGCCCACAGCGGCCGCTGCCGGTTCGCGCCGGCGGAAGCCAGATGGCTGTAGGTCGAGGCGTGGTCGCCACCGGAACCGAACACATCCAGGTATTCGGCGTAGGCGAGCCGGGCATTGGCCACCGCCGCCTTACCGCGCAGCGCCAAGGCCTCGGGCGTACCGATCGCCTCCAGCCGCTTGTCGATCTCCGAGTCCACCCGGGAGACGAAGAACGACGCCACCGAATGGATCTTGGCCAGATCGTGCCCGGCGACCCGGGCCTTACGCAACCCGTCCAGGTAGGCGCCCATGACCGCACGGTACCGCTGCACCGAGAAGATCAGGGTCACGTTGACGCTGATGCCCTCTTCGATGACCGCGGTGATGGCGGGCAGGCCGGCCTCGGTGGCCGGGATCTTGATGAACAGGTTCGGCCGGTCGACGATCTTCCACAGTTCGACGGCCTGGGCCACCGTCTTGTCGGCGTCGAAGGCCAGTCGCGGATCGACCTCGATGGAGACCCGGCCGTCCACACCGCCGGTCTGTTCGAAGACCGGGGCCAGCACATCGCAGGCCGCGCGGACATCGTCGGTCGTGATGGTGCGGACGGCGGCGTCGGTATCGGCGCCCCGGGCGGCCAGCGCCCGGACCTGCTCGTCGTAGGCGTGCCCCTTGCTGAGAGCGCCCTGGAAGATGGTCGGGTTGGTGGTGACCCCGACGACCCCGCGGGTGGCGATCAGTTCGGCGAGGTTGCCGGAGTTGATCCGATCGCGTGACAGATCGTCCAGCCACACCGATACCCCGGCCGCGGCCAGGGCGGCGATGTTCTCGTTCTGTGCCATGAACCCTTATCCCTTCACATTGTCGAGCGTGCGCTGTGCAGCGGCCACGACAGCCTCCGGCGTGAAGCCGAACTCGCGGAACAAGGTCTTGTGATCGGCCGAGGCGCCGAAATGCTCGATCGACACGATCTCGCCCGCGTCGCCGGTGAACCGGTGCCACGGCATGGCGATACCGGCTTCGACCACGACCCGGGCGGCCACTGCCGGTGGCAGCACCTCGTCGCGATAGGCCCTGTCCTGCGCGTCGAACCATTCCACGCACGGCATCGAGACCACCCGGGTTCCGATGCCCTGCTCCTCCAGGGTAGTGCGCGCGGCCACGGCGAGCTGGAGCTCGGAGCCCGTGCCGATCAGAATCACCTGCGGAACGCCGGTGGAGGCCTCCGCGAGGATGTAACCGCCCTTGGACACGCCGTCGAGACTGGTGCCCTCGAGCACCGGCAGATCCTGCCGGGTCAGCGCGAGCGCGGCCGGGCCACCGGTGCCGACGGCGTCGCTGGAGACGAACGGCGAATTGTGCTTACCGCTGTGCTTCTCGATCACCGCGCGCCAGGCGTAGGCGGTTTCGTTGGCGTCGCCGGGGCGCACCACCGAGAGGCCGGGGATGGCGCGCAGCGCGGCCAGATGCTCGATCGGCTGGTGGGTGGGGCCGTCCTCGCCGAGACCGATGGAATCGTGGGTCCAGACGTAGGTCACCGGAACCCGCATGAGCGCGGCCAGCCGTACCGCCGGGCGCATGTAGTCGCTGAACACCAGGAAGGTGCCGCCGTAGGGGCGGGTGGGCCCGTGCAGGGCGATGCCGTTGAGGATCGACCCCATCGCGTGCTCGCGGACACCGAAATGCAGGGTGCGGCCGTAGGGGCTCGCCTTCCACATTCCGGTGGAGATGGATTCGGGCCCGAAGCTCAGCGATTCCGGGATGGTGGTGTTGTTGGATTCGGCGAGGTCGGCCGAACCGCCCCACAGCTCCGGCAGGACCGGGCCGACGGCGGCGAGCACCTTGGCCGAAGCCTTCCGGGTGGCCAGGCCCTTGGCGTCCGGCTCCCAGGTGGGCAGGCCGTCGGTCCAGCCGTCCGGCAACTGGCCGTTGAACAGCCGGTCGAACAGCGCCTTGCCCTGCGGCACCCGCTGGGCCCAGGCGTCGAATTCGACCGTCCACTCGGCATGCGCTCGAGCGCCCCGCTCGGCGGCCTTGCGGGTATGCGCGATGACATCGTCGTCGACCTGGAAGGTCTGCTCCGGATCGAAGCCCAGAGCGCGCTTGGTGGCGGCCACCTCGTCCGCGCCCAGCGCCGCTCCGTGCGAAGCGCCGGTGTTCATCTTGTTCGGCGCGGGATAACCGATGATGGTCCGCAGCAGGATCAGCGACGGCTTACCGGTCTCGGCCTTGGCGGCCGCCAGCGCCGCCTCGATGGCCACGACGTCCTCGCCGCCCTCGACCACCTCCACATGCCAGCCGTAGGCCGCGTAGCGGGCCGCCACGTCCTCGGTGAAGGCGATGGTGGTGTCGTCCTCGATGGAGATCTTGTTGTCGTCGTAGATCACCACCAGGTTCCCGAGCTGCTGGGTGCCCGCCAGCGACGAGGCCTCGGAGGTGACGCCCTCCTCCATATCGCCGTCGGAGGCGATCACATAGATGTGATGGTCGAACGGGCTGGTGCCGGTCGCGGCCTCCGGATCGAACAGGCCGCGCTCACGGCGGGCCGCCATAGCCATACCCACCGCCGACGCCAGACCCTGGCCCAGCGGGCCCGTGGTGATCTCGACGCCCTTGGTGTGCCGGTACTCCGGATGCCCCGGAGTCAGCGAACCCCATTTGCGCAGATTCTTCAGATCGTCGAGTTCGAGCCCGAAACCCGCCAGGTACAGCTGGATGTAGAGGGTGAGACTGGAATGGCCGCAGGACAGTACGAACCGGTCGCGCCCGACCCATTCCGGGTCGGCGGGGTCGTGCCGCATGGTGCGCTGGAACAGCGTGTACGCCAACGGCGCCAGGCTCATCGCGGTGCCCGGGTGGCCGTTGCCCGCGGTCTGTACGGCGTCGGCGGCCAGCACGCGGACCGTATCGACGGCCTTGGTGTCCAGATCGGTCCAGTCGTCCGGCAGGTTCGGCTGGGTGAGGGCGCGGATGTCGTCTGTCACTGACACGACCGTGTTTCTCCTGACATTTTCGAGGCGTCGAAAAGGGGCGGGCAGGGGCGGCGAACCGGTACGGCGCGGTGACGGCGGCGCCGCATACACCCCATACCCTAGATGCGCCCGGCCGCCCCTGCGCACGGCCCCCGGCCAAGGCGGACCCGCCGGTCCCGCCGGGCGTAATCCGGATATGTGGGCGGGGTCGCAGGGGCGCACGGCAGCGCGCTGCGGTCCTGGGTCTACCATCGTGTGTAGTAGTAGCCGCGTCGCAGCCGCGCGCTGCTCGCCCGCGAACCGGATGCGATGCGCAGCGGCCTCCGGCTCCGCTCCGGCCGGTGTGGCTGCGAGCGAGGTGGTATCCGGCTGCGCCCGTTCGACAGTGTGCGAGGAGAGACAGTGCGGATCGGTCATGACCCGGGGGTCGGCGGCGCCCACGATTCCGCACCGGCACCTGCGGACCGCGTCCTCGGTAGCGAGAAGCTCGCCCGGATCGCCCGTCGGCCACTGGCATATATCGCGCTCACCAAACCGCGCGTGATCGAACTACTGCTGGTCGCCACCATTCCCACCATGCTGCTGGCCGACCGCGGCCAGGTCGATATCCGGCTCATCCTGGCCACTCTGTTCGGTGGCTGGATGGGCGCGGCGAGCGCGAACACACTGAACTGTGTGGCCGACGCCGATATCGACAAGGTGATGAAACGGACCGCCAAACGGCCGCTGGCCCGCGACGCCGTCCCGACCTCACACGCGTTCGTTTTCGGCGTCGCCCTGGGGATCGGCTCCTTCGCGTGGCTGTGGTGGCAGGCGAACCTGCTCAGTGGTCTGCTGGTGGTCGCCACCATCCTCTTCTACGTTTTCGTCTACACCCTCGGCCTGAAACGGCGCACCGCGCAGAACGTCGTCTGGGGCGGCGCCGCCGGCTGTATGCCCGCGCTCGTGGGCTGGTCCGCGGTGACCGGGAACATCGGCTGGCCCGCGCTTGCCCTGTTCGGCGTGATCTTCTTCTGGACGCCGCCGCACACCTGGGCGCTGGCCATGCGCTACAAGGAGGACTACCGGGCCGCCGGCGTGCCGATGCTCCCGGTGGTGGCCACCGAGGAGACGGTGACCAAGCAGATCGTCGTCTACACCTGGCTCACGGTCCTCACCACCTTGGCGCTGGTGCCGGCGACCGGGGTGATCTACGCGGCGGTGGCCTTGGTCGCGGGGGCCTGGTTCCTGCTGATGGCGCACCAGCTCTATTCGGGGGTACGCCGCGGCGAATCGGTGAAACCGCTGCGCCTGTTCCTGCAGTCCAACAACTACCTTGCCGTGGTGTTCTGCGGTCTGGCCGTCGATTCGGTTCTCGGCTGGACCACCCTCGGCGAGGTCTTCTTCGGCTGAGCGGTGCCGAAGTAACCGTCCGGCCGCACCAGGATCCGTGTCCCGGCGGCCACGTCGCAGGCCGCGCGGGCACGACCTGCGAAGTGGATGAACCCCGCCGGAATCGGGGAGGTCAGGGGAGTAGGACGATCGAACCCGTGGTCTTTCGGCTCTCGAGGTCGCGGTGTGCCTGCGCGGCCTCGGCGAGCGAATAGGTGGCACCGATCCGGACGGTGAGCGAACCGTCGGCAACGGCTTCGAAGATATCTCCCGCCCGCCAATTCAATTCGGCGCGGTCACGGGTGTAGTGGGCGATATTGGGCCGGGTCACGAATACCGACCCCGCCGCGTTCAGCCGCTGCAGGTCGACGGGGGGTACGGGGCCGCTGGCCGCCCCGAACAGGGCAAGTATGCCGCGGACCCGCAACGAGGCGAGGCTGGCGTCGAACGTCGCGGCCCCGACTCCGTCGTAGACCGCGGCCACCCCGGCGCCCCCGGTCAGTTCGCGGACCCGATCGGCGAGATCGTCGCCGTAGCGCAGGACCTCCCAGGCCCCGGCGCCGCGGGAGAGTGTCTCTTTCTCGTCCGAGGACACCGTGGTGATCACCCGGATATCGCGGGCCGCCGCCAGCTGGGTGAGCAGCAACCCGACCCCGCCCGCGCCCGCATGGACCAGCACCGTCTCGCCCGGTTCCGGCCGGTAGACCGATTCGATCAGATAGTGCGCGGTCATTCCCTGCAGCAACGCCGAGGCGGCGACCGGCGGGTCCACGTCTTCGGGGACCGCCACCGCGACAGCCTCGTCCACTACCGTGCGTTGTGCGTAGCTGTTCGGCCCGGCAGCCCAGGCCACCCGGTCGCCGACGGCGAATGTGCTGACCTGCGAACCGGTTTCGGTGACGACGCCGGTGCCCTCGGATCCCGGGATATAGGGCACCGGTCTCGGGTAGGTGCCGGTGCGGAAATAGGTGTCGATGTAATTCACACCGACGGCGTCGGCCTCGACCAGTAGCTGGTTCGGCCCGGGTGACGGGTCGGCAACTTCGGTGAGGGTCAGTACCTCCGGACCGCCGTGCCGGTCCACCTGGATGGCGCGCATGGTCCAGTTCTACACGGGCGCCCCCAGGGGCAGTACGCGGGTCCGGTGGCGACGGCGCGGGTGGGCATTACTACCCGCCGGTAAACTCCGGTGCATGAGTGCAGATACCGCAACCGCAACCGCCCGCGCGCCGAAGGAGATAGTCCAGTCCGTGCGGAAGTTCGTCGCCGCGCACGGCGGTTCGGCCGAGGCAGTTCCGCAGCCGGTGGGGCGCCGGGGTGTCCGGGTCACGCTGGTCGGTGCCGACGGTGTCCTGGGTGACCGGATGGTCGCCGATCCCGCCACGGCGCAGGCCGTGATCGACGCCGTGGACGGCCTGACCGCCGCCGAGGGCTGGGAGCGCGAACTGGTGGCCAAGACCACGCCGCGCACCGGGCACTGGGCGAAGATGGCGGGCTGGGTCGCGGGGCAGACTCGTTTCCCCAAGGCGCGCAACGAGAAATGAGCCGTCGAGGCGGGGGTCCTGTGCGTACTCACAGGCCGCCGGTCCGTGCTTCAGGTAGCTCGGACAGATTCCCGGCCAAAACCTACTGGCGAGTAACCGCTTCGCGCTACCGTTAGGGCTTCGAGCGTCAGCCCGGGGTAGAAGGAGCCGATATGACGGTCAGTAGTCCGACCCGTTCCCGACTTACGGTGTCCGGCCGTCCGATTTCGAACCAGCTACGCGATGTGTCGACCCTCTCGCGTCAGATGGTGGGGCATTTCGTCGAGAACGTGGCGCCCTGTGGCACCCTGCCCGGTGATGCGCTGCAGGGCGATGTCACCGCGGTGACGCGCCTATGTCTCGAACTCACGGTCAGCCGTCTCGACGGCCGCGAACTCCCGCAGGAGATCGAACAGGTCCGCGAGGCCGCCGCCGAATGGGCGCGCGAGGGCATCCCGATCGACACCATCAACCACGCCATCCACGAAGGCTTCAAACTCGGTTTCGACCGGATCATGTCCACGGCCGGTCCGGCGGATTCGGCAAACCTGGTCGCCACCGCGCGCCGGATGCTGGAAATCCTCGACACGATCACCTCGGAAGTCTCGCTGGCCTATGTGAGCGAATACCGGGGGGTGGTTTCCGAACATCACACCGCCGTGCACACACTGATCTCCGCGCTGCTCGGCGGGCACAGTACCGCGACCATGGCACGAGAATGCGGAATCGAGATCGCGCAGTCGTATCAGGTGCTGGCCCTGGGGTTGCCGCCGCATCCGGACGAATCCGCACCGCAGGTGGACGGACGTATCGTCGCGCGCCGGAAATTGCGCCGGGTGCAGGCCGAACTCGCCCGCAGTTGCGGTGAGCGCGCCCTGTCGTTGCTCAGTATCGACGGCGGAACGGTACTGCTACCGGCACAGATGTTTCCCGACGAATCACTCGACGACCTGATCGCCCGGCTGTCGCAGGCCGGACAGGTGCCGGTGACCGCCACCGTCGTCACCGCGGAGACCGCCGATATCCCCGGCGCCACCGACCGTGCGCACGAACTCCTCGATATCGTCACGCGAATCACCGACGGCGGTGGTCTGCACCGGTTTTCGGATCTGGCGCTGGAGTTCCAGATCACCCGGCCCGGTCCGGCCCGGGAGCATCTCAGCGCCATCCTGGACCCGCTGGACGAGCATCCTGAACTACTGGAGACGCTGCGTCAGCACATCGCCAACAATTTCAATCGGCAGCGCACCGCCAGGCTCATGCATATGCACACCAATACCCTCGACTACCGCCTCAAACGGGTCCGGCTGCTCACCGGTTACGACCCGGCGATACCCAACGGCCTGTGGTATCTGACCTCGGCTCTGGTCGCCCGCAGCTATCAGAAGCGTCCCGGCAGCGAATGAGTTCAGGCAGGTTGGGTATGGGGTTCCGGGGTGCCGACAGGTAGGCGCTCACGGGTGTGCAGCGATGCCCACAGGGCCGCGGTGGCCGCAGTGCACAGCGCCGCACCGCCCACGTGGATCGCCACGAGCGCCGCGGGGACATCGGTGAAGTACTGCACGACGCCGACCAGCGATTGCGCGAGTACCAGCCCGATCAGCACGAAGAAGCGATTGCGGACCGGCCGGGTGATACCGGTGGCGTACAGGCCGAAGCCGAGGCCGATCAGCAGGGCCAGATAGCCGATGAGCAGTTGCGAGTGCAGATGTACCAGCGTGGTGATCTCGATTTCCAGCCGGGCCACCGGGCGTTCGATGCTCTTGTCGCCGGCATGCGGTCCCGCGGCGGTGACCAGGGTTCCCGCGACGAGCACCCCGGCCAGGGCGATCCCGCTGAGCGCGGTGAGCCCGCGCAGCGGCGCGGGGGCGCGGACCGTATCGACCCCGTCGTCGGGTGCGGCGACCTTGGCGTACATCACCGCGGCCACCCACACCATGAGCATCGAGGCGAGCAGGTGCAGGGCGACCGTCCACCACAGCAAGCCGGAGAGCACGGTGATCCCGCCGATGATCGCCTGCAGCACCGTGCCGGCGGGCATCAGCCACGCATAGATCAGCACCTCCCGGCGCCGCCGGGCCCGGGTGACCGCGAGCACGATGAGCGCGGCACACAGCGTCACGGCAAAAGTGAGCAGCCGGTTGCCGAACTCCACCGCCTGATGGAGCACCGGCACCTCGGAGACCCCGACCGGGGTGAAACTGCCGGGGAAGCACTGCGGCCAGGTGGGGCAACCGAGCCCGGAGGCGGTGACCCGCACGATCGCACCGGTCACCGCAATTCCGGCCTGGGAGCCGAGTACCGACAGGGCGATCAGCAGCTGGACGCGTCGGGAGGGCAGTGGGAGCCGGTCCACGACTCGCAGGAATGCGCGATAGAGCACGTCACGATGGTAGCGGGCAGTGCGATGGTGCCCGCAGCCGGACTACTACAAGTTGTCGTGGTCACTCATTCGAAGCGGAACCAGCGTGCGGCCAGGAGCCCGGCGGCGGTACCCCAGACGAGCAGCACCAGCACGCCGAACCAGTCGACACTGCCGTTGAGCGCGTGTTCCAGGGCGACCGCCAGGGCTCCCGAGGGCACCAGCCGGACCAGGATGTGCACTATCTCGGGCAGCTCTTCGGAGGCGAAGACCACGCTGGCGATACCCAGCATGACGAACCAGAGGATATTGGCCAGCGCGAGCACGACCTCGGCCTTCAGCGTGCCGCCGAGCAGCAGGCCCATAGCCGCGAAAGTCGCGGTGCCCAGGGTGATCAGCACCGCTCCCAGTGCCAGCCCGGCGAGACCGGGCCGCCAGCCCAGCGCGACTCCGATCGACCCGAGCAGTACCGCCTGCAGGATCACCACCAGCAGGACCGCGCCGCTCTTCCCGGCGACGATGCCCCAGCGCGGCAGGGGAGTTGCGCCCAGCCGTTTCAGCGCCCCGTAGCGCCGGTCGAATCCGACGGCGATGGCCTGGCCGGTGAAGGCGGTCGACATCACCGCCACCATCATCACGGCGGGAACGATCTTGTCGATCTTGTCCGGGCCCATATCGCCGAACGGCAGCAACGCAAGGCCCACCAGCAGCGTGATCGGGATGAACATGGTGAGCAGCAGCTGCTCACCGTTGCGCAGGAGCAGGACGAGGTCGAGGCGGGTCTGCGCGAACAGCATGGTGGCCCGCGGCGCCGGGCGGGGCGCGGGGGCGAAAGTTCCGGGTTCGAACCGGTTTGCCGCGAGATCCGGTTTGGTCACCAGGCCTCCTTCGAAGCTGACGGATGCGGTCCGCGGAGGCTGTGGCGTAGGCGGAGCGATAACCGCATCATGCGCGCAGATCCCGTCCGGTGAGCTCCAGGAAAACGTCCTCCAGCCGGCGCTGGTCGATGCGGATATCGGTGGCGAGAACGTTGACGCGGGCGCACCAGGCCGTCACCGTCGCCAGTACCTGCGGGTTGATCTCGCCCTCCACCAGATAGGAGCCGGGACTGGTTTCGGTGGGCGCGAAACCCTCCGGCAGCGCCCGCTGCAGCAGTTCTAGGTCCAGTCGCGGCGGGGCGGCGAAACGCAACTGCCCGGCCGCGCCGTGTGCGGTGACCTCGGCCGGTGTGCCGGACGCGACGATCCGCCCGTGGTCGATGATCACCAGATGGTCGGCCAACTCCTCGGCCTCGTCCATCAGGTGGGTGGTGAGCAGCACACTGACCCCGTCGCGGCGGAGTGCATCGATCAACTCCCACACCATGATCCGGGCCTGGGCGTCCATCCCCGCGGTCGGCTCGTCCAAGAAGACGATCTCGGGACGGCCCACGAGCGCGCAGGCGAGCGAGAGCCGCTGCTGCTGGCCGCCGGAGAGCCGCCGGTAGGGGGTGCGCCGGCTGTCGGACAGTCCGAGTACACCCAGTAGCCAATCGGGGTCCAGCGGATTCGCCGAATACGAGGCGACCAGGTCCAGCATCTCGCCGGCGCGGGCCCCCGGATACGCGCCACCGCCCTGCAACATCACCCCGATCCGCGGCCGCAGCCGTTCGGAATCGGTGCGCGGGTCGAGCCCCAGGACGCGGACAGTTCCGGCGTCCGGGCGTACGAAACCCTCACACATCTCCACCGTGGTGGTCTTGCCGGCCCCGTTCGGCCCGAGCAGGGCGAATACCTGCGCCGGTTCGACGGTGAAACCGATACCGTCCACCGCGACGGTTTCGCCGTAGTGTTTGGCGACGTGGTCCACCTGGACGGCGGGTACACGAGAAGCGGTCACGAGGTCACACCGTATGCCCCGGCCGGCTGTGACGAGGCCGACACCCCCTGCTGGCCGCGCCAGGGCAAGGCGTTGCGGGTTACCACGATGAACAGGACGGACACGATCACCGTCGCGACCGCGGAGCCCACGATCTGGAAAACCTCGAGATCGGCGCCGCGCGGCATGAGGATCACGCTGACCACCGCGGAGATGCCGATGGCCGGCACCCGGAACACCGGTTTGGTGGCCCAGGCCGCCATGGGCACGATCGCCCACAGCAGATACCACGGCTGGACCACCGGGAACAGCAGCACGATTGCCCCGAGCGATACGCCCAGCGCACCGACCGGATGGATGCGGCCGGTCCAGGTCGCGACGAGCATCCGCACCGTGATGTAGGCCGCCACCACACCCGCGATTGGCCGGGTGATGCTCAGTAGTGCTGTGGTGTGATCCCCCAAACCGAGCAGCACACCGCCGAAACCGGTGACGATCCCCAGCGCCGTCGGCAGCGACATCCAGCTGCGCACCGCATTGGCCACGCTGACCGTATCGAGCCAGCCGAACCCGAGCCCGCTGGCCGTGCTGATCACGAGGGTTGTCAGGGCGGCGACGACACCGAGCAGCGCCGCCGCTTTGATGACCGGGCGTATCCCCGGACCCCAGCGCCGGGCCAGGGCCATGCCCGCGAAACCGAGCACGATGATCGACGTGATCTTGACCGATGAGGACAGGCTGACGGTGACCGCGCCGCCGATCAGCAAGGCCCAGCCGCGGCCGTCCAACGGTGGCGGCCCCCCGTCGCCCGGTACGCCGTGGATGGCGCGCAACATGAGTTCCAGTCCGGCGAGCATCAGCCCGAGCATGAGCGCGTCGTTGTGTACACCGCCGATGAGATGGAAAAGCACCAGTGGATTGGCCACTCCCAGCCAGAGGGCGCTCACCGGCGCGACCCCACAGCGCACCGACAGGCGCGGTAACGCCCAGACGATCAGCGCGACCCCCGCCAGCGCGAGCAGCCGGTGTACCCAGACCCCGGCGAGGATGTTGTCACCGGTGATTTCGGCGATGCCGTGACCTATCCACAGGAACAGCGGCCCGTACGGTGCCGGCGTCTCGCGCCAGATGTTCGGAACGTTGTTGGTGAGGACATTGTCGATGCCGAGGCCCGCGACCGGCCCCTCCACATAGGGGTCGATACCTCGCGCCGTGATCTCGCTCTGCGCCAGATACGAGTACACGTCGTTGCTGAACATCGGTGGTGCGACGCAGAGCGGAATGATCCACACCAGCAGCGTGCGGTCCAGCTGGCGGCGGGTGATCCGGCGCAGCGGTGAGCCGCCGAGGCTGCCGATGGCGAACCGGCCGAGCAGTAACCAGGCCAGGACAACCGTGACCGTACCGACCATGCACATTGCCAGCGACCCGGTGTGTGCCCGCGCGAAAATACCGAGCACCCGCATCCCGGATGTCGGGTTCTGGTGCACCGGTTGCGCGCCGATACCCAGCGCGCTGATCGCCATCAGTACTGTTCCGGTGGCGCCCATCAGCCGGATCCGGTCCAGTTGCCGGAGTTCGCGGCGGGCGAGCCCGGGTACCTCGGATTCGTCGCTGTGCAGGACGGCGATGGTGTGATCCGAGGCTTTGACATCCAGTCCGAGGGCGCGCCGCGTTATATGCAGCGCACGCTGCCGGAGCGATGCCGATGCGCCCGGGGCGCCTGCCTGTCCTGCCACGGCCACCGAGACTAGTTCGCCGGCGTCGCCGGTGAACCCTGGGCCGCGGCACACGGTGTGCCGAACCTGCGGGATCGGGCCGCCGGGCACACCGTCGGCCGCTCTGGTCCTCTTCCGGACACCGCCCAGTTATCCGCCGGGTCTCCCTCTACTGGGGGTTGATCTCTTGGTGGGAACGGAGCACTACCGGCTCACCGAGTCGGGACTCTCGGTTATGCGTGGCCGAGTACCGGACCGGTGCAGCCGGACCAGCAAACCCGCAGTCGGCAGTCCGTTTGCGGGCTGCGCTTCCGTGAGAGTGAAGCAGATCACTGTGGTAATTCCCCGTGGCCGAGGTGAACGGCACTTTCTCGGTGGAACAGGGGATTTCCGGCTTCTGTCCGGAACGGGCGGTGCTGTGGCACCCCTCCTGGTCAGGGCACCCTTATTAGATTTCGGGAACGAATTCCGCCACACTGATGTTGTGAAAACTGTGGGTTTGCCGAATGTGGACGAAAGGGCTGGTCACCGGGCCGGTACCGGGTCCGTCGGCGCGCCCGTGATCGGCGGCGAGGGGCAGACCCGGGCGGCGATCATTCAACTGCTGCTCGAGGAAGGCCCGATCACCGCGACCGCGATCGGCGCCGCGCTGGGCCTGGCTCCGGCCGGCGTGCGCCGCCATCTGGACGCGCTCATCGAATCCGGTCAGGCGCGGGCGGGCCGGTCCGCGCCGTGGCAGCAGAAGGGGCGTGGACGTCCGGCCAAGCAGTACCAGCTGACCGCCGCCGGACGCAGCATGCTCGGGCACGCGTACGACGATCTGGCCGGTGCGGCGATCCGGCAACTGCGGGAGATCGGCGGCGAGGACGCCGTTGCGGCCTTCGCCCGGAAGCGGGCGCGCACCCTGGTCGACGGGATCGATCCGCTACCCGCCCAGCGGAAGGGGCAGTCGGCCGATTCCGGGGCGACCGGGGACGATACCGTTCGGTCCGAAACGGTGGCCAAGGCCGACGAGATCGCCACAGCGTTGTCGGACGCCGGGTTCGCCGCGAGCACCCGGCGAGTGGGTGCGGGTGTGCAGATCTGCCAGCACCACTGTCCGGTCTCGCATGTCGCCGAGGAGTTCCCCGAGCTCTGCGAGGCCGAGCTCGAGGCCTTCCGGGAGGTGCTCGGAACGCATGTGCAGCGGCTGGCGACCATCGCCAACGGCGACTGCGCCTGCACCACGCACGTCCCGCTCACCGTCCTACCGGACCGCGCGGGCGGGCCCCAACCGAACAACGCTTCATCATCAACCGTTGCACAGCCCGCAACGGACGCAACGAACGACTCCGGAAGGAGTGCCGAATGACGACCACCACCGACCAGGTGCCGCAGCTGACCCAGGAGGAGGCCATCGCCTCACTGGGTAACTACGGCTACGGCTGGGCCGACTCGGACGTGGCGGGCGCCAGCGCGCAGCGTGGTCTGTCCGAAGAGGTCGTACGCGATATCTCGGACAAGAAGAGCGAACCCACCTGGATGCTGGAGAACCGGCTCAAGGCGCTGCGCATCTTCGATCGCAAGCCGATGCCGAACTGGGGTTCCAACCTCGACGGAATCGACTTCGACAACATCAAATACTTCGTACGCTCGACCGAGAAGCAGGCCGAGACCTGGGACGATCTCCCCGAGGACATCAAGAACACCTACGACAAGCTGGGCATCCCGGAGGCGGAGAAGCAGCGGCTGGTCTCGGGTGTCGCCGCACAGTACGAGAGCGAAGTCGTCTACCACCAGATCCGCGAGGATCTGGAGCAGCAGGGCGTGATCTTCCTCGACACCGATACGGCGCTGAAGGAGCATCCGGAGATCTTCCGCGAGTACTTCGGCACCGTCATCCCGGCCGGTGACAACAAGTTCTCCGCGCTGAACACCGCGGTGTGGTCGGGCGGTTCGTTCATCTACGTCCCGCCGGGTGTGCACGTCGATATCCCGCTGCAGGCCTATTTCCGGATCAACACCGAGAACATGGGCCAGTTCGAGCGCACGCTGATCATCGTCGACGAGGACGCCTACGTGCACTACGTCGAGGGCTGCACCGCGCCGATCTACAAATCCGATTCGCTGCACTCGGCCGTGGTCGAGATCATCGTGAAGAAGGGCGGCCGCTGCCGCTACACCACCATCCAGAACTGGTCGAACAACGTCTACAACCTGGTCACCAAGCGGGCCAAGGCCGAGGCGGGCGCGACCATGGAGTGGATCGACGGCAATATCGGCTCCAAGGTCACCATGAAGTACCCGGCCGTGTGGATGACCGGTGAGCACGCCAAGGGCGAGGTGCTCTCGGTGGCGTTCGCGGGCGAGGGCCAGCATCAGGACACCGGCGCCAAGATGGTGCACCTGGCTCCGCACACCTCCTCGACCATCGTCTCCAAGTCGGTGGCGCGCGGCGGTGGCCGGGCCTCCTACCGCGGCCTGGTCCAGGTGAACAAGGGTGCGCACGGCTCGAAGTCGACCGTGAAATGCGATGCGCTGCTGGTCGACACGATCAGCCGCTCCGATACCTACCCGTATGTCGATATCCGTGAGGACGACGTGACGATGGGTCACGAGGCGACGGTGTCGAAGGTGTCGGAAGACCAGCTGTTCTACCTGATGAGCCGCGGAATGACCGAGGACGAGGCGATGGCGATGGTCGTGCGCGGCTTCGTCGAGCCGATCGCCAAGGAGCTCCCGATGGAGTACGCACTCGAGCTCAATCGCCTGATCGAACTGCAGATGGAAGGAGCCGTCGGCTGATGGCAGTGGAGAACGTTGCCGAGGCCGCCGAGGCTCGCACACCCGCGATCAACAAGGGCGAGGTGTTCACGTCCTTCGATGTGAACGCCTTCGAGATCCCGTCCGGTAAAGACGAGGCCTGGCGGTTCACCCCGCTGCGCCGGCTGCGCGGCCTGCACAACGGCACTGCCACCGCGGACGGCCAGGCCGGAGTCGAGGTGACCGGCGTCCCGGGCGTGACCGTCGAGACCGTGGGCCGCGACGACACCCGGCTGGGCGAGGGCGGCACCCCGGCCGATCGGGTCGCGGCGCAGGCGTACTCCGGGTTCGAGCAGGCCACGATCGTCTCGGTGGGCAAGGAAATCGAGGTCGCCGACACTGTGGTCGTACGCATCACCGGGCCCGGCGAGGGCCGGACCGCCTACGGGCATCTGCAGGTGCGGCTGGCCGAATTCGCCGTCGCGACGGTCGTCATCGATCAGCGTGGCAGCGGGACCTATGCCGAGAACGTCGAATTCGTGCTCGGCGACAGCGCCAAACTCACCGTCGTCGCGGTCCAGGATTGGGCCGACGATGTCGTGCATGCCACCGCCCACCACGCCAGTCTGGGTCGCGATGCGGTCCTGCGGCATACCGCGGTAACGCTCGGCGGCGACCTGGTCCGGCTCACCGGCACCGTCCGCTACGCCGGGCCGGGCGGCGACGCCGAACTGCTCGGACTGTATTTCGCCGACGCCGGACAGCATTTCGAACAGCGCCTGCTGGTCGATCACGCCGTACCGCACTGCAAATCGAATGTGTTGTACAAGGGTGCGCTGCAGGGCAATCCGGAGTCGCGCAAGGGCGACGCCCGCACGGTGTGGGTCGGTGATGTGCTGATCCGCGCGGCCGCCGAGGGCACCGACACCTTCGAGATCAACCGCAATCTCGTGCTCACCGACGGGGCGCGCGCCGATTCGGTGCCGAACCTGGAGATCGAAACCGGTGAGATCGTCGGCGCCGGACACGCGTCGGCGACCGGCCGCTTCGACGACGAGCAGCTGTTCTACCTACGGGCCCGCGGTATTCCGGAGGACGCCGCGCGCCGTCTCGTGGTGCGCGGTTTCTTCCACGAGATCATCCAGAAGATCGGGGTGCCCGAGGTCGCCGAGCGGCTGGAGGCGGCCATCGAGGCCGAACTCGCCGCCATCGGCGTCTGACCGACCACCCAGCCACAGCCACCGAAGGAATTCAGAAACCGATGACCACCCTGGAAATCAAGGACCTGCACGCCGAGGTCGCCACCCCGGACGGCGATACCGTCAAGATCCTCAAGGGCGTGAACCTCACCGTGAAATCCGGTGAGACGCACGCCATCATGGGACCGAACGGCTCGGGCAAGTCGACCCTGTCCTACGCCATCGCCGGACATCCCAAGTACACCGTCACCAGTGGCTCGATCACGCTCGACGGTGAGAACGTGCTGGAGATGTCGGTGGACGAACGGGCACGCGCCGGCCTGTTCCTCGCGATGCAGTACCCCGTCGAGGTTCCCGGGGTCTCCATGTCCAACTTCCTGCGGACCGCCGCCACCGCCGTGCGCGGCGAGGCGCCGAAGCTGCGGCACTGGGTGAAGGAGGTGAAGGAGTCGATGAACGAACTCGATATCGACGCCGCCTTCGCCGACCGCAGTGTGAACGAGGGCTTCTCCGGTGGTGAGAAGAAACGGCACGAGATCCTGCAGCTGGGTCTGCTGAAGCCGAAGATCGCCATCCTCGACGAAACCGATTCGGGCCTGGACGTGGACGCGCTGCGCATCGTCTCCGAGGGCGTCAACCGCTACAAGGAGCGGGAGAACGGCGGGGTTCTGCTGATCACCCACTACACCCGCATCCTGCGTTATATCCAGCCGCAGTTCGTGCACGTCTTCGTGGGTGGCCGCATCGTCGCCGAGGGCGGCGCGGAACTCGCCGAGGAGCTCGATGCCAACGGCTACGTGAAGTTCACTCAGACCGCCACCGCCGGAGCGTGATATGACCGCGATCCTTCCCGCCTTCGACGTCGCCCGGATCCGGGCCGACTTCCCGATCCTGAACCGTACGGTCCGGGACGGGAAGCCGCTGGTGTACCTGGATTCCGGTGCCACCTCGCAGCGGCCGCTGGCGGTGCTGGACGCCGAACGCGATTTCCTGCTCGAAAGCAATTCGGCGGTGCACCGGGGCGCGCATCAGCTGTCCGAAGAGGCCACCGACGCCTATGAGGCGGCTCGCGCCGAGATCGCCGGGTTCGTCGGGGCCGACGCCGACGAGATCGTGTTCACCAAGAACGCCACCGAATCGCTGAATCTGGTGACGTACTCCTTCGCCGATGGCCGGTTCCCGTACCACGTCGGCCCTGGTGACGAGATCGTGATCACCGAACTCGAACACCACGCGAACCTGGTGCCGTGGCAGGAGCTGGCGCGGCGGACCGGCGCGACCCTGCGCTGGTACGGGGTGACCGAGGACGGCCGGATCGACCTGTCCTCGCTGGAACTCTCGCCGGCCACCAAGGTCGTCGCGTTCACCCATCAGTCCAATGTCACCGGGGCGGTGGCACCGGTCGCCGAACTCGTGCGCCGGGCCCGTGCTGTCGGTGCACTGGTGGTGCTGGACGCCTGCCAGTCGGTACCGCACGCGCCGGTCGACTTCCACGCCCTGGATGTGGACTTCGCCGCGTTCTCCGGGCACAAGATGCTCGGCCCGTCCGGTGTCGGTGTGCTGTACGGCAAACGGGACCTGCTCACCGAGACCCCGCCGTTCATCACCGGTGGCTCGATGATCGAAACGGTCACCATGGAGGAGACCACCTACGCGGCGCCGCCGCAGCGGTTCGAGGCCGGGGTGCCGATGACCTCACAGGTGGTCGGGCTCGGAGCCGCCGTGCGCTATCTGCGCGAGATCGGTATGGACGCGGTGGCCGCACACGAGCACACTCTGGTCGAGGCGGCGCTGGAAGGCCTGGGCGGGGTTCCGGGAATCCGGATCGTCGGGCCGGTCGAGAACGTCGACCGCGGTGGTGCGGTGGCGTTCGTCGCCGACGGTATCCACGCGCACGACTTGGGCCAGATCCTGGACGACGAGGGCGTCGCCATCCGGGTCGGTCACCATTGCGCCTGGCCGCTGCACCGGCGGTTCGGGATCGCCGCGACCGCCCGTGCGTCGTTCGCCCTGTACAACACCGTGGACGAGGTGGAGAAACTGGTCGCCGCTGTGCGGAAGGCCCAGAGCTTCTTCGGGGTTGCCTAGAACATGCGTATGGAGCAGATGTACCAGGAAGTGATCCTGGATCACTACAAGCACCCGCACAATCGCGGGTTGCGGGAGCCGTACGGCGCCGAGGTGCACCATGTGAACCCGACGTGCGGCGACGAGGTGACCCTGCGGGTGCATCTCGGCGACGATGGGGATGTCGCCGATGTGTCCTACGACGGGCAGGGCTGTTCGATCAGTCAGGCGTCGATCTCGGTGCTGACCGATCAGGTGATCGGCCTGCCCGTGGTAGAGGCGCTGGGCGTCGTCGATTCGTTCAACGCGATGATCGGCAGCCGCGGTACCGTCGAGGGTGACGAGGACGTCATCGGTGATGGGATCGCCTTCGCCGGTGTCGCCAAGTATCCGGCCCGCGTGAAATGTGCCCTTCTGGGCTGGATGGCGTTCAAGGATGCGGTGCTCCGGATCGACGGTGCCGCCGATGCCGTTGCCCCGGCCGCCGCGACGCCGCAGACCGACCGAGTACGGAACGGGGAAACATCATGACCGATACATCCGCCACCGAATCCACCGCGGATACCGCACCTGCCGAGGTCGAACTGTCGGCCGAGGAACTCGCGCAGCTCGCCGATCTCGAGGAGGCGATGCGCGATGTGGTCGATCCCGAACTCGGTATCAACGTCGTGGATCTGGGCCTGGTGTACGGGATGCGGGTCGAGGAGAGCACCGCGGTGCTCGATATGACCCTGACGTCCGCGGCCTGTCCGCTCACCGACGTGATCGAGGATCAGTCGCGTAATGCGCTGGTGCGCAGCGGCCTGGTCGACGATCTGAAGATCAACTGGGTCTGGATGCCGCCGTGGGGTCCCGATAAGATCACCGAGGACGGCCGGGAACAGTTGCGCGCGCTGGGTTTCACCGTCTAGGCGAACTCGGCAGAACTGCAATGACGCCGGATTTCGGGGGGGCGCCGCGGTGGGGCCCCCCCCCAAAGAGGGTTAAAACAAAAAATGACGGGCGGGCGCGGCCGCGCCGCCCCACGGAAGGGGCACGGGGGGCGG
>NZ_JARWOV010000221.1 GCF_029868855.1 Nocardia carnea
GCCGCCCAGCGCGTACCCGCCCACGGCGGCGATGGTCGGCTTACGGAACTGGGCCAGCCGCTCCCAGCGGGCGAAGTAGTCGTCCATGAACATGTCCATATAGGACTTGGGCTGCATCTCCTTGATATCCGCGCCCGCGGCCCCCCGGCCCCGCCGCAATTGGTGCTCCTCGGGATCGGCTGCCTGTTCGCCGCCGGAAGCTCGGGCCCCACCGCCGCGGTGGTGACGGCCCTGAGCCATCCGAGCGTGCGGTCGTCCGCGCTGGGCACACTGACCGTCGCCAACAACGTGCTGGGGCTGGCGTTGGGTCCCTTCGCGATCGGCATCCTGGCGGACCGGATCGGCCTCCTCGAATCACTACAGCTCGCACCGCTCGCCTACGTGGCCGCGATGATCGCCCTGCTCACCGGCAGATACCTGTACACCGCCCACAGACTCGAGGCCACGGCGGGGCCGTCGGACACCGATTTGCCGCCCGATACTCCTCCGAGCCACCGCCCGAAGAGGCCGAGCCGGGCATCCGTTCCACTGCTGCTCGACAGGAGGGGAGATCTTGGGAGGCACGGTCGAGGTAGAAAGCACCGATGAGGTTTCACCCGCTACGGACGAGACCGCCCCGGCGCGGAAATCCTAGGCTCTGATTGCAGGGCCGGACAGCCGCGAGTCGAAGGTTCTCGGCTGCTGCCGCCGGCCCCGAGCACACTGCCCTCCGAGTCCAGGAGTCATCGTGCCCAAGTTGGAGACGACAAGAAGATCCGAACTCTCCCGACAGGAAGTATCGGAGCGGCTCATCGCCCTCGGTCAGGCCCTCGCCAGCGGTTCGGAGACCGAACTCGGCTCGGACGGCGATTCGCTCTCGATCACAGTCGCCGACCGGGTGCAGTGGGAGCTCGAGATCGAAGTGGACGGCGATCGGATCGAAATGGAGATAGAGATCAGCTGGCGCGATGATCCATCCGGCGAATCGACAGCCGAAACCGCCGGAAAACCGGACAACGGTGTCCAAGCCTAGACACCGCGACGTGCGCGGGTAAGAGCACTGCGAACCGACCGGACGGCTGTAATGGTTCCTGCACCCTGCGCAGGGCTCAACAGCAATTCCCGGGACTGGCCGGGTTCACCTGTCCAGCCGCCCGAAGGCCACAGGTGATAACACCCCACCTCCACCACAGCTCCGCGAACCCGCGGCCCGTCGTCCGGTCAACCGCTGCCAGCGCCCGTGCCTCGGCGCGATTCACCCGGAGCGGGTGAGGCTCGTCGGGAACCGGCAGGACGACACTCGGCTGCACTGTCTGCCGTCCACGAGGAGCCCGTAATGACGGATCGTTCCGATGTGCGCAGTTCGCCGCCCGCAGAACCCTTCCAACGGCAAAGCGTCGCCACCGGTGTATCGATCATCGCGGCGGTACTACTGCTGGTACTCGCCGCGGTGTCCATCCTCGAAGGCATCGTGGCCATAGCCGGTGACGAGTTGTATGTGGCCGGTGTCGACTACATCTACGCCTTCGACACCACCACCTGGGGTTGGATCCATGTGATTCTCGGAATCGTCGGAGTAGTCTGCGCCCTCGGCCTGATGTTCGGGACCGCCTGGGGCCGCTACGCCGCCATCGGTATCGCCGCGCTGGTCATCATCGCCAACTTCTTGTCACTTCCGTACTACCCGGCGTGGTCGATACTGATCATCGCATTGAGCGTGGTCGTCATCTGGGCTGCCGCTACCTGGCAGCCGCAGCGTTGACCCCCGGTCACGCCGATCCCCATGACGAGAAAATACCCGTGAGAGTCACCCGCGGGGAGTGAGGAAGCCGCGGAGCCACCGCGGAGCTGGCGTCGATACGCCAGCTTCGCCACCGACCAGGGAGGCCGCGATGACCGGGACGTTGACCGTGTGGAAATTCCCCAGCGAGGCCGGCGCGGATACCGCTGTGTCGACGTTGGAGGAACTACAGCGCCGGGAGTTGATCACCGTGCAGGACGCGGCGGTGGTGAGCTGGCCCGCAGGCGCGAGGAAACCGAAGACCCGGCAGTTGCACAGCCTCGCCGGGATCGGTGCGCTGGGCGGCGCCTTCTGGGGCTTGTTGTTCGGACTGCTGTTCTTCGTCCCGTTGATCGGCGCGGCGCTCGGCGCGGGCCTGGGAGCGATGTCGGGGTCCATGGCCGATATCGGCATCGACGACGATCTCATCGAGGAGGTGCGCGCCAAGCTGACACCGGGCACGTCGGCGCTGTTCGCGCTGACGTCCGATGCGACTCTGGACCGGATCCACGACGCATTCCAGGGGCAGTCCGCCGAGCTGGTCTCCACCAACCTGTCCCATGAGCAGGAAACGGCGTTGCGTGAGGTGTTCGCCGACTGACCAGCGGGCCGCGGTGCCCGGTCTCCTCGTCCGTCAGGAGTGGCTGTGAGCGCTTATCCACCGATTGCCGACCACGGGATCGTCGGCGATCTGCAGACTGCGGCGCTGATCTCCTCGGCCGGCACGATCGACTGGTGGTGCAGTCCGCGCTTCGATTCGCCGAGTGTGTTCGCTTCGTTGCTCGACGCCGAGCGTGGCGGATACTGCCAGGTGGCCGCCGACCTCGATTCCGACACCGACGATATGACGGTGCGTCAACTCTATTCGTCCGATACCGCGGTGCTGATCACCAGGTTCATGGCGCCGAGCGGGGTCGGGGAGGTCATCGACTTCATGGACCCGATTCCGGAGCCGGTGGCCACCGACCGGCATCGGCTGGTCCGGATCGTACGTGTGGTTCGAGGGTCACTGCCGTTCCGATTCCTCTGCCGGCCACGGTTCGACTACGCCCGCGCCCCGCACACCCTGACGCTGCCCACGCCTGAGCATGCCGTGTTCCAGGGTCCGGACACCGATCTACATGTACAGATCAGCGCTACCGAAGTGCTGCATCGCGAGGGCAACGACATCTCCGGGCGGTTTGCACTCGATGCCGGACAAACAGCGGTGATCGTACTGACCACCACCGCTTCCGACCGTGGAGTCGCGGAGCTTCCAGCGCGGGAAGTGGTGCTGGCCGGCTTCGAATCCTGCCAGCAATTCTGGCAGTCGTGGTTGCGGTCGTGCACGTATCGAGGCCGTTGGCAGGACATGGTGAAACGTTCGGCCATCACGTTGAAACTGCTCACCTACGCCCCGACCGGTGCTCCCATCGCGGCCGCCACCATGGGTCTGCCCGAGCAGATCGGCGGTGAGCGCAACTGGGACTACCGCTACACCTGGATCCGCGATGCTTCACTGTCGGTGCGGGCATTGATCGACCTGGGATTCACCGCGGAGGCCGCGGCGTTCCGGCGCTGGCTGCGTGATCGGCTGGACGCCGACGTCACGGCTTCCGGCGAACCGCTGCAGATCATGTACCGGATCGACGGCGAACCCCGACTGGAGGAGGAGGTCCTCACCCACCTGGAGGGCTATCGCGGCTCGGGGCCGGTGCGGGTCGGCAATGCCGCGGCAGATCAGATCCAGCTCGACATCTACGGCGAAGCCGCCGACGCGCTGGCGCAGACCACCGATATCGGGAGCATCACGGGCTGGCAAGCGTTCGCCGGTGTGCTCGATTGGCTTGCCGACAACTGGGATCGCCCCGACGAGGGCATCTGGGAAACCCGCGGTGGCCGTAAGAATTTCACCTACAGCCGGTTGATGACCTGGGTGGCGTTCGAGCGCGGTATCCGGCTCGCCACCGAACACTCCCGCCCCGCCGATCTCGACCGGTGGACCCGCGAGCGCGACGCGGTGTTCGCCCAGATCGTCGAACGCGGCTGGAACGCCGATCGGCAGGCATTCGTGCAGCACTTCGACAGCGAGGTGCTGGACGCCTCCCTGCTCCTTATGTCCAAGATGGGTTTCCTGACGCCCCAGGACCCGGCCTGGCTGAGCACCCTCGATGCAATGGATACCGAACTGGTCAGCGACAGCCTCGTCTACCGCTACGACCCCGCCGCCTCGCCCGACGGTCTTCGCGGCGCGGAGGGCACGTTCAACCTGTGCAGCTTCCTCTACGTCGAAGCGCTCGCCGACGCCGGCCGTATCTCGCAGGCCCGCTATGCCTTCGACAAGATGCTCACCTACGCCAACCATGTAGGCCTGTTCGCCGAAGAGATCGGACCCTCGGGGGAGCAACTGGGCAACTTCCCGCAGGCATTCACCCATCTGGCGTTGGTCGCGGCGGCCATTGCGCTGGACAAACGACTCGACCAGGCCGAATCCGGGCCGCCGCCGACGCCCGGCTGAGCGTGCCGATGTCACGGGACCGCGATACACCACGTGGGGTGCTGCTGCCGTTGGCGCTGGCCCAGTTCCTCTGTAGCTTCGCCGGCTCGAACATGAACGTGATGATCACCGACATCAGCGAAGACCTGAACACCACCGTGCACGGCGTACAGCTGACTATCACACTGTTCCTGCTGGTGATGGCGGCGCTGATGATCCCTTTCGGCAAGCTCACCGACCGATACGGCCGCAAACGCTGCTTCGTCGCCGGCCTGGCCGTCTACGGGGCAGGCGCTGTGATCAGTGCTGTTGCCCCGTCCTTGGGGGTGCTGATGCTCGGTAATTCGATCCTGGAGGGTATCGGCACCGCAATGCTGATACCGCCCGTCTATATCCTGGCCACGCTGCTGTTCACCGACTCCAGTTCCCGGACAAAGGCATTCGGTTCGATCATGGCGATGGGCGGTATCGGTGCCGCCGCCGGGCCACTGATCGGCGGGCTCATCACCTCCGCGATCAGCTGGCGTGCCGCCTTCGGGTTCCAAGCCCTGGTCATAGTTGTGATCATCGTATCCAGCCGCCGGATCGTCGACCCGATACCGCCCGACGCGGCCCGCCCTTTCGATAACCGCGGCGCGGTGCTGTCGGCGGGCGGACTGATCCTGCTGGTCGCGGGCATCCTCGCCGCCGACGACAACCTTTGGCTGATGTCAGCCCTGCTGGCAGCGGGTGTGGCTGTGCTCGCGCTCTTTTTCGGCACAGTACGGGCGGCCGAACGGGCGGGTCGCGAACCGCTGCTCTCCACACGCCTGTTCGGGAACCGCACCGCCAACCTGGGGTTGGTGACCCAGAACATCCAGTGGCTGGTGCTCATGGGCACGTCGTTCGTAGTAGCCGCCTACCTGCAGGTCGTCCGCGGTTACAACGCGATCCAAACCGGCATGGTGTTCACCGCGGCCACCCTCGGCCTGTTGATCACCTCACTGTCGGCCGCATGGCTGGCCCGGCACCGCTCGCGGCGCACCTTGATCCTGACCGGCTTCGCTGTGGCCATCATCGGTATCGTGGTCCTGGTCGCTCTCGCCGGACGCTCCGTCAGCCCATGGGGATTCGCTCCGGGCCTGGTACTCATCGGTCTCGGTCTGGGTGCGATGCTGACCCCCTCGGTGGATATCGTTCAATCCGGTTTCGATGAACAACTCCAGGGCGAGATCTCCGGGCTGTCCCGCAGCATCTCCAACCTCGGCTCCGCATTGGGGACCGCCATCGCCGGCACCATCCTGGTCGCCGGGCTCACCTCCCACGCCTACGCCGCCGCCATGATCACCCTGGCCGCGGCGGCCGCAGTCGGATTCTGCGTAGCCACCGCCCTGCCCAGAACGACCGAACCACCCGTCGAAGCCCGAGGCGGCGGCTGAACAGCACCGACCGGCGCCGGTACCGGCAAGGAGAGCAATGGAATCCGACCCCTCCATGGCGTTGCACGGCCCGCTGCTCTCCCGGCGGGTCCCACTGGACCGTGGCAACGCCGCCAGCCGGATCAGCGCCTACATCTACGGCAACATCCTCGTCCTCACCGCCCTGGTACCCGTGGTCACCAGCGAGAAACATCTCGGAATCCTCGTGGTACTCGGTACCGCCCTGTCCACCTTCGCCGCCCACAGCTTCGCCGAAACCGTCGCCCGCACAGTTCGCGAGCAACGCGCCGTCACCCTCACCGACCGCCTGCGCGAACTCCGCAACTCCGTCCCGATTCTCAGCTCCGCGGTCCTGCCCTGCGCTGTCCTCACTGCCGGATGGCTGGGGTGGCTCGACCCTCGCACCGCCCAGATACTCGCCGAACTCGCCGTGCTGACCCGCATCGGCGGAATCGTCTTCGTCATCCGCCGTCTCCGGGGGGAACGCCTCACTCGTGCCTCCGCGGTCACCGCCGTACTGCTGACCCTCGCAGCAGCGATCGTGGTCGTCGTCAAAATCGCACTCACCCACTGAATCCGGTTCCCGGCGCGGAATCGGTGCCGGAGTCACCGAGGGGTCCGCCACGAACAAAGGCGGACGGTCTACCGGCCCGCCCGCCCCTCGGCTCACCCCTGTCCGGCCGACAGCAATTCCTCGATCCGCGCAGTGCAGAATGCGGTCACATCGGTCTCCGGTGGTAGTTGCAGCCGGTGCGCCATCCGCAGCAGCGGGATACTGAGCAGGACTGCCGCCAGCACCTCGTTGTAGCGCAGGTTGCGCACCGTCATCCCACTGCGTTCCTCGTAGCGCGCGATCGTCTCCTGCCGGGTGGGCGTACCCGGAAGCCTTTCGGTGTTCTGGAACTCCGAGCACGCCCAATCCAGGAACAGCATCCAGGCGAGATCGGCCTCGTGGTCGCCGATGTAGGCGATCTCCCAGTCGAGCACGCCGGTGACCCGGAATTCGCTGTCGTAGAGAATGTTCGACATACGAGCATCACCCCAGCACAGCGTGACATGCTCGGGTTCGTACAGGTTGGCGCGCAGCCAGTCCACCGCCCGGCGCAGTGCGGGCGGCTGGGTGGTGGACGCCCAGCCGAGCGCGGCATCGATGTAGCCGATCACCTGCGCGAGTGGCGCTGCCCCGAATTGCGGAAACAACAGGAAATCCAGGTTCATCGCGCGCCAGTCGAGCCGGTGGATCTCGGCGATGGTATCGACGCAGCCCCACCACATCTTCGCGCGCTGAGCGGGCTCGGCGTCGAAGTACAGCCCGGCAGAGTGGTAGGACGGCAGGTCACCGGGCGCGCTGCCGTCGATCCGGTCCATCACGAAGTACGGACTACCGAGCGCATCGCTGCCGCGATCCAGCCAGCGGACGGCGGGCACCGGCAGGCCGGTACCGGCGAGCCGGCGCATGACCAGCACCTGTCGCAGCAGGTCGTAGTCGGGAAACAACGCCACCTCGGGCGGGCGGCGCAGCACCAGCGATACCGGCTCGGCGTCGTCGCGTTCGAGGTCGAACAGGAAGGTCTCGGTCGCCCGGCCCCCCCGGGGGGGCGGGCCATAGCCCCCCCCCCCCGGGGGCGCCCCCCGGCGATAGGGCCGCCCCCCCCCGGCCACC
>NZ_JARWOV010000222.1 GCF_029868855.1 Nocardia carnea
CCAGCTCCGCCGCTGCCAGCTGCTCGGCCGAGGCTTCGGCCTTCTTCTTCGCCACAGCATCAAGTGTCGTCATCACGGCACCTTCCCGCTGACCATCCGGTCAGCGACTCAGGCCGGAAACACCCTTAAATCCACAGTCCCCGACAAGACGGTGCCCGAGCGTCTTGTCAGCGATTGGACATTCAAAAGCGATGATGAAGGATGATGAAGTACGGGGGGATACCCTGAGTCTCCCTGATGTACTCCATCTCATGGTTGGTGATGTGTTCGCCCTTAACCGGGGTGGGACGGAGCTTCTTGAACTGGATTGCTGACTGGATGGAACGCTCAAGTTCTGCGGTAGTCAGAACGGATTTGACCTCTCCGACAGCGGACACCCCGTCGAGAAGGTACGGGCCTCGCTCGTCTTTGGGGTATGAGATTGGGTGCTTCGAATTCGCGATGATGACGTCTAACTGGCGGCTACCGTCGCCGAAGGCATCGTAGACAGCTCCATGACCAACGTCGTATTGGCGCGGAAGGAAACGACGCAATGTCTCGCGGACTTCATCCTCTACACTCGCGCCACGGTCACCTCGATGCTCAAGGCTTTCCCGAGCGCGTTCAAGCGCCAGCTCCAACTGGCGCTCCCAAACCCTCATGACCTTGTCGAAGCGCGAGCGATACGGGTCACTGGGCAACATCCGGCCGGGGTGCGATAGCCCAGGGCCGAATGCCGTCGGTGTCGGTGGAGCCACCGAGGCGTTTGCGGCGGCGCCGCACCGGCACCCGCAGCCCTTCGGCCCGCCACAAACGCTGAATCTTCTTGTGATTCACCAGCCAGCCCTCAGCTCGGGCCTCATGGTAGGCGCGGCGGAACCCTTGCCGAGGATGGGTTTTCGCCCACTCCCGCAGCCATGTCCGCAGCCCCGAATCCGGATCGTCGGTAGTTTCCGCCGCGGGTGGGCGGCGTTGGGTACTTCGATGCTGCCCGGTCACCTGGCACGCGGCGCGTTCACTCATCCCGAACAATCGTTGCAGGTGAGCCACCGCCGCGCGCCGGAGCTGGGAAGGTGCGCCCGCCGCGACGGGGGAGTCCGGTATCGGCACGCTCTCAGCGTGTTTCGCGTGTACCCGCTGCCCGCGCGTAGCGTTCCGCCATCACGGTTCGGTCGGCAGATGTGGTCATGGGTGGGCTCCTCACTCAACCAGCGGAAACCTGATGTGCGGGTGCGGGGTTGACCGGTGGGCTCGGGGGAAACGTGACCGGCAGAGAAGCCAGCGCGCGATGGAACGGGCCCGGCCTCCAGATCAGCTGGTCGTGAGGTACGCCCAGTTCGATGTCCGGCAGGGCGTCCAGCAGCTGGTCGAGTGCTACCTGGGCGATGATCTCGGCCGCTGCGCGGGCCGGGCAAGTGTGCGGGCCCGCGCCGAACGCCAGGTGTGACCGGTTTGCCGTGATGGATACGCCGCGTACCTCGGGGTCGGTGTTGCAGGCCGCGAGGCTGATCAGTACCGGCTGGTGCGCCGGCAGCCAGGTTTCTTCGATCATGATCGGCTGGCGTGGATAGCTCATACAGAAATTGGCAATCGGTGTGTTATCGAACAGCACCTCGTGCACCGCATCGCGGGTCGAGAGGCTGCCACCCAGAATCCCGGCGGCGAACCGATCGTCGGTGAGCATCAGCAGCAGCGCGTTCGCGATCAGGTTCTGCTCCGGCTCGATCCCCGCCCCGTACAGAGGGATCAGCTGCTGCACCATTTCCACGTCATCCAGCGCGGCCGCATGCTGAATCAGCCGGGTTGTGACGTCCTCACCCGGAGTGGCGCGTTTCTGGGCAGTCAGCTCGGCCAGGGCACTGGCCAACACGGAGGCGCCCGCGGCGGCGTCCACGGTGTCGAACAGGGCCGCTATCCCGGCGGCCACACGCTGCCCGAGGTCGGGTGAGCAGCCCAGCAGCTCGTTGACCGTCGCGAACGTGACCGGCAGCGCGTACTGCTTGATCACGTCACAGCGCCCGTCGGCGCAGAATGTGTTGATCAGCGGTATCGCGATCTGTTCGACGGTATCGTGCAACCGGTACAAATCGACGCGGCCGAGGGCGGATGCGATCGGGGACCGATACCGGGCGTGTTCGGCGCCGGCCGTGCGTAGCACGTTGGGCCGGTATTCCAACATCGGCTTGACCGGGCACCCGGCAGGGATGTTTGTCTCCCAGACGCGTGGGTCGGCGGGAAACCGGTCCGGGTCGTTGAGGATCCGCAACGCGGTGTGATATCCGATCACGAGGGTGGCCGGCACTCCCGGCGAGAGGTCCACCGGAACCAGGGAGCCGTAGCGGCTCCTCATCTGCGCATACACCCGGTAGGGTTCGGCAGCGAATTCCGGTGAATACAGCTGGACCCGGTCCTCGTCGAAGTCGTGGGGAATCGGAGCGGTGCCGGTCGTACGTGGAGTCGGGCTCACTTTTCTCCCTGTGCTTCCCGCTTACTGCGGGGTGGTCGAACGGCGGCCGTCCCGATCCCTCTGATCAAAATTTTCTGGTCTGCATATAGTTCCGGCTCCGAACGGCGCGCCGAGGAAGCTTAACAACGACGGCCGCCGCGCGTGTGGCAAGAACCGAACCTCACCATCGATCCGGGGGGGGGACAGATGCTGTTGTGCGCCGAATTCCGCTCAGCGCGATCCGAAGTACCGGTCTCGGTGAACCGGTGGTCGCCGTGCTCGTCGCGCGGGGCTCACCGGCCCTCGAAAAACGCCCGCGGCACCTCCACGAGCATCATGTTGAGTTGCCGTTGCTCGATACCCTGGTCGAGCACATAGGGGAAAACGTCGTCGAACAGGTGGGTGTAGTGCCACTGTGGCAGGACTGCCTCCCGCATGGCGGGTTCCATCCAGTCGATGTAGCAGCTGGCGTCCTGCGAGAGTACCATCCGTTCGGCGTACCCGCGGCGCACCATCTCGATCAACGTATCGGCCCGCGCCTCGAAGGTGGTATCGAGATTGATTCCGAACCGGTCCATGCCCAGGACGAAACCAGCGTCCGCGAGTGCGGTCAGGTAGTCGCGGTCGGTGGTATCACCGCTGTGCCCGAGGACGATCCGTCCCGGATCGACCCCTTCCTCTTTACACATCACTCGCTCGACGTCCATGCCGGACCCGGAATCGGGATGTGTGTGCACGGTGATCGGTACGCCCGTTTCGTGGTGGGCCCGGGCGACTGCGCGCATCACCCGCTCCACGCCCGGTGTGAGCCCCTGCGCATCGATGGCGCATTTCAGCATGCCTGCCTTGACTCCGGTATCGCCGATACCGTCGCGGATATCACCGACGAACATATCGACGAGCGGGTCGGGAACCTGCGTGCCCACCAGCGGATCCAGTGCCGGGCCCCGGTACCGGAAGTAGAACGGTACGTCGTCGTAGGTGTAGAGCCCGGTTGCGACCACCAGGCGCAGCGGAATCCGTGCGGCGATCTGCGCGATCCGGGGTATGTAGCGGCCGAGGCCCGTCACCGTCGGATCCACGATGGTGCGTACCCCCGCCTCATAGGCGGCGGTCAACCGGCGCACGGCGTCGTCCACCCGCGTGTCTTCCGAACCCCATTCGGCCGAATAGTTCTGTTGAACATCAGAACTGAGAACGAAGACGTGTTCGTGCATGAGGGTGATACCGAGGTCGGCGGTATCGACCGTACCGCGGACGGTTTGGATCGAGGACACGGAGTACTCCTGAGGTGGGCGGGATGCGCGGACCTTCCCGCGACAGGTTTTGCGCCGCGGCGGCACCGGTGCCGAGTTGGGCGGCGGTTCCGGGCTACCCCGTGGCGGGTGCGCCGGACAACGGAACCCTACGGCGCATCCGATCGGGCAGACCATATTCCGGCAGCATGAAAGGTTGCTCTGCCTTTGTGCGCGATGCACGAGTGCGGACCCGTGGCCGCCCCTTATGGAAGGAAGGCCGGCTTCGTCGAGATTTCGGCCGGGTTCAGGACCGCGGGGCCGAGCAGGTGTGTGGCCTGTAGCGCCAGTCTCAGGTGCAGGTCCGCGTCGTGCCCGTCATCCGGTGAACCGATCAGGTTCAGGGCCTGCCGGACGCGGTACTGCACGGTGTTGCGATGGATCGTGAGCTCCTGCGCGGTCGTTGCGTAGCTGTTGTTGCGGGCGAGGAAAACGCGCAGAGTCTCGCGCAGCCACTGATTGCGCTCGTTGTCCGTTGCGAGGGCGCCGAGCTGGTCGGTGACGAATTCGCGTAGCGTCCCGAGATCGCCGGCCAGCAATGCTGTGGCGGCCACATCGGTGTACGAGATCACCCGGTCGCGGCCGGGGTCGCCGAGCAGGGCGATCTGCCGGGCCCTCCCGGCTTGACCGGCCGTCAGCCGGAATCCGGTGACCCCGGTGGCGCAGCGACCGAACGCCACCCGTACCGGCAGTCCGCGCGCAGCCAGCGCGCGGTCGATCGCGCGGGCATCGACGATGGTGTCGCGGGGGACCGAGAACCACAATCGGGCCTCGTGCTCGTCCACCGGGATCAGGAGGGTGGGACTGACCTGCCCGAACAGACCTGTCAGTGCCGTGCGGAGTTGATCGAGCAGTTCCGCCGCGGTGGTGGAGCCGACGTGCGGGTCGGTCCACGCGGTGGCCGCGAGATGGTGGCCCGTGAGGGGATACTGCAGGGCCTTTTCCGCGTCTCCGATATCGATGGCGGAGCCGTCGAGGAGCCGGGTCACCCAGCGCTGCCGCAATCCGCCCCGGCTGCCGACCCAGCGCTCGTGTTCCTGTTCATGGGCAATTCCGACCTGCTCGCTGACCTGGTCGATATAGGTCGAAGTGCGGTGGACGATGCGCATGATCACTGCGGGAGTGTCCGTGCTGCCCAGTTCGACTGCGTACCGCATGGCGACGTCGAGAAATCCGGCTTGTCCGATCCGGTACGCGCGGATCAGGGCGGAGGCAGGGATATCGTTGCGGGCCAGCGCGCGGGCGTAGGTGAGCGCCTGTTCCGGGGCGCGGACCTCCTGCTCGTCTCCTCCGCTCCGCAGAAATTCCAGGGCCGCGGTGAGGTTTTCGTTGGTCCCGGCCTCCATGAGTTCGCGTAGCCGGGCATCTGTGCCCAGCGTCGGAACTCGGGTCCGGATTTCCGCCGACAGGTGCCGGATGAACTCCTCGCGTTGCCCGAGTATCGCCTGTGCGACCTGCTCTATGACGCTGTCGACATCGCCTCCGCCACACTCTTTCACGGATTCATGATCCCGCTCGAGGGCCGGATGAGCATTGTTAGGACAAATTCGGGGTCGTCGTGGGGCAGAGGTTGTCAAGCGCCCGAGCCGAGGCTTCTGCTGCCGTTCCTGCCGCCGAACAATGCCATACAGCAGCGACAAGTTCGATTTGCCGGGGCGGGTGCGCAATGTGGAGGTCCAGCGTGGGAAGCTGAGACGCGGTAGCACGGTTTCCACGTCGCAGATGTCCAGTACGGCGTCGAGTTCGTGCGGGCCGAGGTGGTCGGGTGCGGGCAGGATCACCAGGTCGGCGCCGGCGTTGCGTGCCTGGTCGGCCACGCGTAGCACCGAGTGGTCGCCGGGCCATACGAGGCGGTAGCCGAGTGGGTCGGCGAGGCGGTGTACGTGGTCGCGGTCGGTCTCGGGTGCTCGGCTGATGTCGTGGTCGATCCAGCCGAACGCGATCGAGTGGTTCATGGCGCGATA
Organism: Nocardia carnea; assembly: GCF_029868855.1. Lineage (GTDB taxonomy): Bacteria > Actinomycetota > Actinomycetes > Mycobacteriales > Mycobacteriaceae > Nocardia > Nocardia carnea_A. The sequence goes on from NZ_JARWOV010000222.1 coordinate 5,685, forward strand.
TCGGCGTCGGTGGCGGGTTCCAGGACATCGCGACTGGCGCGGAGTCCGGCCGCCACTCGTTCCAATGTTGCTGTATCGATGCAGTATTGGTCGCGCAACAGCCGGACGGCCGCTTCCATTGCCCGGTTTCGCGCCGGTCGCTTGGGCAGAGGTGGTCGTTCGCGCACAGTGCCTCCTGGGTGGGGTGTCACGGCGTGCACCCGGCGCCGAGGAATTCCGTGGTCGGCGGCCTCGTAAGGTGCTGGCCGGCCTGGTGGTTCGACCGGGCGCCGGGGCTGGTTCAAGCCTCATCGACCGGTGTTCGCGGTCCCAGGGACAGCAGTCATAGAGAACCGCTACGCTTCCGCTTGAGTTCGCAGCGACAGGGGGTTTCGCGTGATCGTGGAGGTTTGGACAAGGGTCGAGGTGCGGGCGCTGCGTGACGCGGCGTTGCGGATGACGCAGGAACAGTTCGCCGAACAGATCGGGTGGTCTGTTGCGACCGTGCGAAAATGGGAACGTGCCACCGAATCGCGGCCGGTGCGCGGACAACGTGCCGCCGACCTCGATAGTTGGCTCGCCAAGCTGAGCCCGGAGCAGATGCGTCGATTCGCTCTCGCCGTATCCGCCCCGCGGGCCACAGCACAGCGACACTCGCCGTCTGGAGGCGTAGAGGATGAGGCAGACGTGAACCGCCGCGAATTCAGCAAGGCCGCCGCGCTCACCGTCGCGACGTTGCCGCAATGGAATCCGTCCCGGATCGGTATGGCGGATGTGGACCGGCTCAACGCATTCACAGCCGAGTTGGAGGCCGCCCAGCAGAAGGTTGGTGGTGCAGGGCTCCTGCCCGCTGCTGTTGATGCATTGGAGCGCAGTCAGGCGCTGGTGCACAACTGTGTCTTCGACGATGCGACTGGCCGAGCGTGGATGTCCGCAGTAGGCGAGCTTGCTGTTCAAACCGGCTGGCTCGCTTACGATGCGGAGCGCACAGAGCTGGCGTGGCGCTGTTACTCCGATGCGCTGTCATTGGCATTCACGGCGGACGACGACGATCTGACCGTCCACGCATGCCTGAACGCTGCCCTGCAGACGACAACCCTGGCTCGTGTCGGCCGAGCGTCCCCGTCGTATGCGCTGGCGCTCACCCGCCGCGCCGGAAGCCTGGTGCGGCGGCGGCCGGCGGGACGGATACACGCACTGATCGCCGCACGTGAGGCCGCCGCACACGGAACGGCTGGTGACTGGAGCAGTGTCCAGCGTTCTATGTCGGGGGCCTGGCGTGAGATGGAGAATGCGATCGGTCAAGAGCCGGTAGACGAGTGTGCTCCATGGCTGCGGTTCGTCAGCCTTTCCGAGATCCGGTTCCATGAAGCGCGGGCCTGCACCGATAGCGGCCGTCACGAGCGGGCGCTCGGCTTGTTCGAGGTCGTCGCCGGTGAACCAGCGAGCGCGGGCAACGCTGTGCACAGGGCAGCTTGGAAGTCAGCGGCGCTCGCTCGCACCGGTGACGCGCGGTCAGCGATCGCTGCGGCGTCGCCGGTACTCGATGCGCTTGAGGACTGGCTGTCGTCTCCGCGCGCGCTCAAGGCGCTGGCACCAGTGCGACACTCGGTCGAGACCCTGTCCGACGGTGAGGAATTCCGGAATCGGTTCGATGCGCTTACCGCGGCGGAAGGCGCAGCAGTTGACTGAATTCGGCTTGCGGAAGCTGAGGTGCCGGGGCGGGCCTCCGTCGGTGCGGGATAGCCCGGGAGGGATCGAGTGAACCGGGAATATGATGACACGGCGTTCTTGCCACTGCGTGAACGGCGGATTGCTGAGGAACACTTAGAAAAAGTTGCACAATGGGGGCGAACCTGGCAGCAGGGCGTGCGCCCGGTGCCGGTCGAACAGCCCGATCCGAAGCCATTCTATGACGTGGCTGAACGGTCGGAAAGAATTTGTCAGCAACTATTGAAAGTTCTGTCGCCGCGTGCGGCAATATCGGCATGGTGGTCGTCCGACAGCAAAGCCCGGCGTCTGTTGTCGCATCACACCTTGTTCAACCGATTTCTGTGGGTCCTCGCGGTGGGTGCCTCGGGCAGCAGTGAGGATCCGGTGGTTCTGGACCGGTTCTTCGCCCAGACCGGTAGGTGGTGGGTCGCGTCGCGTATTGCAGACAGCTACACCGCGCGCGAAACTGAAATTTCCATGGCAGCGCAAATGGCGCCGGGCCGGGAGTTCCTGACACGCACCAGTTCACACAGCATTCGTTATCACTGGGTCACGCGGGTGATTTGCACCGAGATCGGTCGGCAAATCGAAGCGGACGAGGCGTACGGCGCCGCCCTACCTCAGTTCACTTTCGCAAACATCGAACGTTGCATGGAGATCGCATTGGAGTTCGGACGCCGAGGTGATGGCACCGACTTGACAGTGACACCTTGGTCGGATCCGGCCGCGGATTTCATCGCTGAGAATCTGTCCCATCAGGCTGGGGAGCTCGCCGGGAAGGACTTCTCCGAGCTGGCCATGGCCTCAGGGCTCGAAACTCGGCCGTGGATATCTTTCACGGACGGTGTAGCTCCAATCGCATTGGGGACAATTCGGCTAGGAATGGATAGAGCGTTGCTTCACGCCGTCGACAGACAGTTGCTGCGGCATCGGAAAACCGGCTTTCGGCAGCTCGATAAGGGGGAGTTGTTCGAACGGGTCGCCCAGGAATGTCTGAGGCAGTCGCTCGGTCGACTTGCCGGGAGCAAGCCGCCGCGACCGTTGACCATCGAAATCCCCGGCGAACGCCGTCCTGATATCGATGTAGCGATAGTTGACCACCGAGTTCGGATTATCGGTGAGGTCAAGGCTATGGAAGCGCCAGCGGAGATTTCGAGTGTCGATAGGGCATTCTCTCAGCAGGTTTCGAAGGTTGCTAAGCAACTGACCAAACGGCTGAGTGCGCTGGACAACGGCATGCCGGTGACGGACGGGGCTGGCGCAACGTTTCCTGGCCATCGACGGACCATAGCGCTCGGTATCGTACTGCACCACTATAGCGGGTCATTGACCTACCCTGAAATGCTTAATCTACTGCCCAACGCTGTTGTAGATCCGCGCATCGCGATCGCAGATCTTCACGCCTGGATCATTGTGCTGAATACCATGGGGTCGTTTAAAGAAATTGCCGAATATCTGGAGTTTCGCTACGAACTCCTGAATTTGGGTGTCGTGTCAGTTGAGGAGTGCGATATGGCGGTAGCCTTCCACAATCCACACCGTGGGAAAGATGTTATCCGGCTTTTCCGGAAGGCGCTAGAACGGAACTCCGAATTGAGTAAGGCGTTCTACCTTCAGGGGATGTATGTTTCCGCGCATGCTGCCGTCGAGCATCCGCAACCAACCGACCCTGCGCAGTGGAAACGAGAATTCTACGACGAGGCTCAGCCGGTGCCGATCTGGTAGCGCGGCCCTGACGTGGATCAGGTTGCGGTTCTTGGTATAGCTGAAAATTTCTGAGCAGTGTGTTTGATGCTGTGGGCGGTGAAATGCGCAACGCTGCGAGCACGGCCGGCGGTGTCGTAACCTTGATGAGCGTTCCGCTGCTTCACAACCTGGCACTGACCGCCGTCTCGCGTGGGTCGGACCCGGCTGCTCGCCGCGTGCTGGAGCTGCTGGCCCTTCAGCCGATGAGGATTACTCGGGCGGCTGCTTGTCGGTGCGTTTGCGAGGCCCTCGGCGGCCGCGAGTCGCCTCGCCCGCCACACCCTTTCCCTCGGGGTCGTACTCGTCGATCGGGGAAACGTAGGGCTTGTTCTTTCGGCGTTCCTCTTCGGCATTCTCGCGGTCGAGGGTGTACTTCTCGATCCTGGTCTTCCAGCGGTTCTGGGCGGCTTGTCGGGTGATTCCGGCGGCATCGCCCAGTTCGGCCCAGGTTGCTCCCGCGTACTTGGCCATGATTGCCGGCGTCGATGGATCCAGGTCGGCAGCTACGAGGATGCGGACCTTGGCCAGCGAGAGTTCACGTTCGGCGGCAAGGCGTTTGTCGCTGCCTCGGGTTCCCCACCACTCGGACCACTTTTCTCGTTTGCCGGTATCGCCGCCGATTTGTTTCGGATTGGGCATGTCTAGTGCCTCGTGGGCCAGTTCGTTGCAGCAGGTGTCGAGATGGCGGAGGAGCTTGCCTGCAAGGCTTTGGTAGTCCGGGGGGTCGGAGATCGGCTCGCCCGTCACTGGATCCCCGGTACCGTTCCCAATGCTCATTGTCCATCCATGCCTGACAGTGTCAACGTTACCTTGACACAGTATCCTGGCAATTTGCTCGCCAGAGTGTGAAGCGGCCCACATGGTTTCTGTGATATGCGCCACTGTAGAGATGCGTTGCGTGCAGAACGTAAACCAAAACCCCCGGTCAGGGCGCTGACGCGCTCGTTGCTGCTGTCGATCCTACTGTGCGCTCAGAGCGGGATCATCATCCGCTTCGTATCGTTGGTGCCGCCTTGCCGTCCGGCCTCCGGATGTCGGTGACATCGGGATCGTTGAAGTCGACTCCTGCAGGACCGAGGGATTTCATCCAGTAGGGCCCGAAGAGAGCTGCCGACCATGAGGAGGAGCGGGTCACGATGGGTGGTGGTGGGTCGTGGGAGGAGTCGAGCCTGGCCGAAGTTCGTAGTGCTTACAAGGGAACGCGGGAAGTTCCGGACGTGGTTGAGAAGTGGCTCAGAAGGGGCTGGCGGGTCCGCAAGCAGGGACATGGGTACGCGCTCTGGCCGCCTAACCCAGGCTTTCGTTGGACGCCTCCCCCGGCGCCGTTTGCCAGGTTCGATCATACTCCGAAAGGTGATGGGAAAAGCCAGGCCAGAATCCTTGATCGCGCCTGCCTCGGGCTTGAAAGAGCCATTTCTGAGCTGCGAGAAGACCGTAGTTTGACAGATGGGCAGCGGCCTGTTGTCGATTGACAACAGGCCTGGCGGAGTCCATCATGTTGCTATGACTGCTCACGAGTTCGAGATCGCCTTTGTGGTTGAGACAGTCGAGGCTGAGGATTCGCGCATCGACCAGGTGATGGAGGCACTGCCAGGTACGACGATCAGCGGTGCTCTTGGATTGACTGTTGTAACGACGCTCGTCGACGCAGATACCGCAATCGCCGCTGGCTTGCACGCAGCAAAGGCGCTCGCAGCGGCTGGTCTCGCGCCGCTGCGTACGTATCAGGATCTCGTATCTCGTCAGGACATCGCTGATCGCGTGGGTATGTCCAGGCAGGCGGTAGGCAACTGGGTTCGCGGCGAACGCCAGAACTCGCGGCCGTTTCCTGCACCGGTCACACTGTCGTCCGGCGGTTTGTGGTTGTGGGCCAGTGTTGTCCGCTGGATCGAGGAAACCGGGGCCGCTGAACTCAACGAGTCTGAGTTGCTCACGTTGGACGACCACTGCCAACTCGACGCGATGATCCGGCGAGGGCTCGCCCGCTTCAATGTGTTCTCCTTCCCTGTACGCGAGCCCCGGTTCACACCTCCGCAGGGCGCCGTCGCGGTGAACAGCGACGACGCTTATGCTCAGGTGGGTTCGATCAATAGTTATGCGTTGGCGGCATGAGCGAAACGACCGGCGAGGAACATGCCTACGCGGACGTGCACGACCTGGTGGACCACGCGGAGCTGAAGGACGTCCGTTTCTATGAAATCGCAGGGCTGCGATCGAAGACGGAAGAAAATCAGTTTTCGCTTCAAGTGATTAGCCGCGTCGAGCTGGCGGAGATCGAGATCCGTTGCCAAACGGCTGTCGAAGGTGGGGGCGCGCAGTACAAGATCGACGCCGGTGCGGTGTTCGCTGTCGATCCTCCAGGGATCGTATCTTCTGAGATTGTTCAGGAGTTTGCAGAGAAGGTCGGTGTAATGGCGGTATACCCGTACGCTCGATCGGCAATCGGAAATCTCGGGGCTCAGCTCGGCGTTGATCGACCAACATTGCCGCTTCTGCGCGCCGGGAAGGTGCACCTGAACAAAACGGATGATTCGTCAGAGCCTGTGCCCTCACCCGAGTAAGGCGCGACCTATGAAGCCGAAGCTTAATTTGGTCGATTTGACCCCTACTCCTGGGGGTCGCCCGAATCCGGGTCTCGTTCTCCGCTCCGGGTGCCGGTGTGTCGATCACGTAGCACTTGCCGACGAATCTTGCCGGTCTGCGTTTTTGGCAGGTCCGCGATAATCTCCATCGCTCTGGGGCGCTTGTAGGGGGCAAGGCGGCCTCGGGCGAATGAGATCAGCTCGTTCGCGTTGGTACTGTGCCCGTCTCTTAGCGAAACGTAGGCAGCTACCGACTCACCTCGGTACTCGTCGGGAATGCCCACTACCGCTGCTTCGAGCACTGCCGGATGCTCGTAGAGGACGTCCTCGACCTCCCGCGGCCACACCTTGTACCCGGAGACGTTGATCTGGTCTTTGATCCGATCGACCAGGTATACCCAGCCCTGTTCGTCCACGATCGCGCTGTCGCCGGTTCGGAGGCGGCCTTCGGGTAGGGCGGCCTCGGATTCTTCGGGTTTGCGCCAGTAACCGCTGATGACCTGGGGCCCGGTGACGACGAGTTCGCCTTGGCTACCGGGTGGGACGGGGTTGCCGCCGGGGTCAACGACATCGACGTCTACTCCCGGGAGCGGTAGGCCGATGGACAGGGTACCGCTGTCCGGGTCGACAGGTGCGCTCGTCCCGGGCGGGACAGCGGTGACTGCCGAGGAGGTTTCGGTCATGCCGTAGGCGTTGTGGATGTAGTGGCCGAAGCGTTCCTGGAAGCGGGCGACCGTGCTCGGTGGGACCGGTGCACCCCCGCTGTACAGCGTTTTGATGGTGGAGAAGTGTTCGGCGGTGGCGTATTCCGAGTTCATCATCGCGTTGAAGGCGGTGATGGAGCCGATGGTGTAGGTGACGCCGTGTTCGCGGAGGGCGTCGACGGCGACGTCGGTGGTGAAGCGGCCGGTGAAGACCAGGGAGGTTCGTTCGGTGAGGGCGAGGGCGCCGATGACGACGGCTCCGGTGATGTGGAACAGCGGGGCCAGGGCGAAGACGACGTCGCCGGGGGTGATGCCGGCGAGTTGGGCGAAGCTGGTGGTTACCGCGCGGACGTTGGCGTGCGAGTTCATCGCGCCCTTGGGCGGGCCGGTGGTGCCGGAGGTGTAGGCGAGGAAAGCGAGGTCGTCGCCGTGTAACTGGACCGATGGGGGTTTCCGGCCGACGTACTCGCGGGCCAAGGTGAGCAGGTCGGATGCTTCGGCAGGAGGGTCTGTGAACTCATCGACGGCAGCTGCAGTTTCGGGTTTGAAGACGCGGGGGTCGTTGCGGGACTGGAGGTCCGACTCCGCGGTGCCGAGCACCCACCCGACTGTTGTGCCCTCGACATCCTCCCGGACCTGCCGCATATCGCGGTCGGTGGTGATGATCCCGACCGGTTCGGCATCGCTGACCAGTTCGCGGAGTTCGCGGCCGCGATACATCGGGTTGAGCAGCAGGGCGATCGCGCCGAGTTTCCACAGGGCGAGCAGGACGAGCGCGTATTGCGGGATGTTCTGGAGGTGGATGCCCACCCGCTCACCGTGGCCCACGCCGCGGTCGGCGAAGGCGGCCGCGAGTGCGTCGGCGAGGTCGTCGGCCTCGCGGACGGTGAGTGTGGTGTCGAAGTAGACGAGGGCCGGGGCGTCGGGTTCGTGCCGGACCCGCTCGTTCCATGCCGCCACGAGTGTGGCGAACTGTTCGGTTACCTCTCGCGGGCGGGATGCCCCGCCCCCCGCAACCGCAGGGCCCGAGCAGGCAGACGAATTCGCCCGGCCGTACAGCGAGAACGATACACGCGACGAACTCGCCGGTTCCGAAATTGATGTCCAGATCCCGAAACTCCACCGAAACGCCATATTCGCTAG
>NZ_JARWOV010000223.1 GCF_029868855.1 Nocardia carnea
ACCCAGTACGCCACCCTCGACGTTCCGCTCGATATCGACCTCACCCCGGATACCGTCGTGATCTCCGGTCACGGCGCCGGTCTGCGCGCTGAACTCGCCACCCTGCCCACGGTGGCCGAACCCACCGCCGAATCCCGCTGATTCGGCAGCGCATCGGCAGCAACTGTCGGTTTCTTGACATGTTCGGCCAGCCGCGCCGGTACGGTCGCGATCGTCAGATCCTCGGGAACGACCGTATCCAGTTCGGACCAGCGCAGCGGGGTGGACACCTGCGCGCCGACCTTCGGCCGCGCACACCACGCTCCGAAAACGGTTTTGTGCGGGGCATTCTGGTTGTAGTCCACGAAGACCCGCCGGCCGCGTTCTTCTTTCCACCAGTGGGCGGTGATCTCGTCCGGATACCGGCGCTCCAGTTCCCGGGCCAGCGCCACCGCGGCGGCACGGACCTGGTAACCGTCCCAGCGCGGTTGCAGTGCGATATACAGGTGCAGGCCGCGCGAGCCCGAGGTTTTCACCCACGTCTCGATGCCGAGTTCGGTGCACAGTTCGCGGGTGCGCAGGGCCGCGGATCGCAGTTCACCGAAGCCGATACCGGGTGACGGGTCGAGATCGATGCGCAGTTCGTCGGCGATCTGCAATTCCGTGGCCTGGTTGGGCCAGACGTGGAAACCCAGGCAGCCCTGGTTCACCGCCCACAGCACATGCGCCATATCGTGTGCCACCAGTGCGTCGCTGGTGGTGCCGTTCGGGGTGGATACTTCGACGGTGTGCAGCCAGTCCGGCGCCGATTTCGGCACCCGCTTCTGGAACCACGATTTCCCCGACGCCCCGTCGGGATAGCGTTCCAGCAGTAGTGGCCGTCCGCCGTTGACGCGCAGGAAGGCCTCGGCGACGCTCTGGTAATAGCGCACCAGATCGAGTTTGGTCTCGCCGCGCCGCGAGAAATACACCTTGCCGGGGTTGCTGATGGCCAGCACCCGCCCCGCGACCTCGATGTCGACGGATTCGCTCATTTCGCCACCGGGGTTCCGAAGATTTCGTGCAGTTCGGCGGGCGCGACTTCCTCGAGCTGGGCGTAGGTGCAGGATTCGGGAGTGCGGTCGGCGCGGAACCGGACCAGCCGGCCGCCGTGCCGGAACCGGCCGGACTGCACATGTTCGTACCGGACCTCGGCCACGAGTTCGGTGCGCAGCGGCTCCCAGGACAGGTCCTTGCCGCCGCTCCATCGGCTTATCCCGCCGGGCATCGAACCACCGGACGCGGCCTGCGCCGCGGCATCGGCCCAGTCCCGCCACGGGTGGTTGTCCAGCGCGCGTTCCCGGTAGGGTGCCAGCTCGTCGACCAGCTCTTTCCGGCGGGCGGCGGTGAAACTGCTCGCGACCCCCACGTGATGGAGACCGCCGTGTTCGTCGAAGAGCCCGAGCAGCAGCGATCCGACTCCCGCGCCGTCCTTGTGCCAGCGGAATCCCGCCACCACACAGTCGGCCGTTCGCTCGTGCTTGACCTTGAGCATGACCCGTTTGTTCTGCTGGTACGGCTGATCGTCGGCCTTCACCATCACCCCGTCGAAACCGGCGCCTTCGAACCGGGTGAACCAGTCCCGGGCCAGCGCCGGATCGCCGGTGAGCGGCGTGAGGTGGACCCGGCCGGGTGCGGTATCCAAGATGGATTCGAGCAGGCCGCGGCGTTCGGTGAACGGCGCGGCGCTGAGATCGCGGTCGCCGAGCGCGAGCAGGTCGAAGGCGACGAAACTCGCGGGTGTTTCGGCGGCGAGTTTGGTGACCCGAGACGCCGCCGGATGCAGGCGCTGCTGCAGGATATCGAAATCGAGCCCGTGTTCGGTCACGACGACGATTTCCCCGTCCACCACGCACCGATCCGGGAGTGCCGCCTGCAACAGGTCGGCCACCTCGGGAAAGTACCTGGTCAGCGGCCTGTCGTTACGGGATCCGAGTTCGATTTCGTCGCCGTCGCGGAAGACCACGCAGCGGAACCCGTCCCATTTCGGTTCATAGCTGAGCCCGGGGCCCGGCGGGATCTCGGGCGCGGTTTTGGCCAGCATGGGCCGGACGGGCGGCATCACCGGTAGATCCACACGGTCCTCCTGGGGGTCGATCCTCACCCGTATCGACGTCGCGGCCGACGCCGATTCATCGCCCCCGAGCATAGGAGTTCACGCCGACAACTCGGCGGATCCGCGCGTCAGTCCGTGATCCAGCCCTGCACTCCGGCGAAATCGGTGAGCCGCTCGCGGATCACGACGATCTCCCCGGCCGTGAGGGCGGGGGACGCGTCCAGCAGCAGCTCGGTGACCAGCCGGGTGTATTCGGCGGCGGTGAGCAGGGAACCGCCACCCGCCGGTTCCGGGCGGATTCCGCCAGCCCGCGGTGACCGGAGGTTGATCGCCTTGGGACCCCGGTCGCCCTCGGTGACCTCGAATTCGAAGATCCGTCCCTGGCGCAGTTCGTCCTCGCCGAGGCCGATATCGTTGACATGGACGAATACATCCGGTCCACCGTCTTCGGGCCGGATGAAACCGAATCCCCGCGTTCCGTCGAACGACACCAATTTCCCGCTGGCCACCACACCGCTCCTCGCCGCAGTTACGCGGTCACTCTATATCCCGCTTTTCCTCACCGTCGGTGATAAGCGCCTTTTGCAGAGAGTTGAACACGGTGAGCCCCTGCCCGACCATGCCGTTGAGCAGCTCGCCGACCCCGTCGGGCCCGTTGAGCACGGTCAGATTCGCATTCGACAATCCGCGCGCGGCCTGTTCCACGATCAGCGGCAGCTGTTCTATCAGCATCTGGTCGAGCGCGATCCGGTTGTTCGACGCCGCGGCCTCCGCCTGGATCCGGGTCCGGTTCGCTTCGGCCTCGGCCAGGATCCGGACCCGGTCGGCCTCGGCCTGCGCGGGTTTGACCACTTCGGCCTGCAGCTGCTGTTCGCGCAGGTCGGCTTCCTTACGGGCCTGCGCCGCCTGTGCGCTGAGCACCTCCTGCTGGGCCAGCGCCGCGGCCAGCGGTCCGGCCGCGGCCGCTTCCGCCTCGGCCTTGTCGATATCGCGCTGGTAGCTCGCTTTGAGGATCGAGGTCTCCCGCGAGTACTCGGCCTGTTTGCGCAGCGATTCCTGCTCGGCTTCGGCTGCCCGTTGCGCCGCCTGCGATTTGGCGATCTGGGCGTCGCGGTGCACGGCGGCGTTGTGCGGGGCGGCCAGAGCCGAGATATAGCCGAGGTCGCCGTCATCGATGGACTGGATCTGGAACGAATCGACCCACAGGCCGATATTGCTCATCTCCACCTTCGAGGCCACCAGCACCTCGTCGGCCAGGCGCTGGCGTTCGCGGATGATCTCCTCGACCGTCATCGAGCCCACGATCGACCGCAGATGGCCGGAGAAGATGCGCCCGGTGAGCACCGACATCTCCTGCTCCTGTTCGGAGAGGAAACGCTGCGCGGCATTCACGATCGAGGCGGTATCGTTGGCGACCTTGAAGGCGATAACCGCACGCACCTGCAGCTGAATGGCCTGTTTGGTGACGCAGCGTTCGGAGATCTCGGCCTCGAACATGGCCAGCGACAGATACCGGACCTTGCGGAAGAACGGCATCACCCAGGTGCCGCGCCCGATGATCACCCGGAACGGGGTGGCGTCGCTGCTCTTGGCGCCGCTGACCAGCATTGCCTCGTCGGGATCCGGGACGTGATAACCCAGCACGGAATGACTCCTCGTCTTCGTCTACTCGGATGCCGGGTCCGGAGCGAGGGGTATCCAGGGCACGACCTCGGCGATACGGCCGGAATCGACCGCGATGACCAGCACGGTGCTCCCGGCCGCAATGGCTTCGGTCGACCGCGCGATGTAGCCTTCGGTTCCCCCTCGGACGGCGACCAGGACCTCACCCAGCATCCCGGGGCCGCGGATCGGCGAGATCAGCTTACCCGTCGACCCGACGACTTCGTCCTGCAATTGTTCCCAACCTCCAAGCCCTGCGGTGGTTTCCGCCTCCGTGCGGTTATTGGTAGAGCGTGCGGTAGGCGCCGAGCATCGCGACCAGATGATCGACGATCTCCTCGCGGGTCGCCCGCAACGATCCGTTCAACCAGGCCGAGAACATTCCGGCGTTGCCGCTGGCCATGGTGACGGCGGCGAGCCGGCGCCGCACGGGATCGTCGATCCGGGCGAAGAGATGGTCCTGGATGAGCCGGGTGAAGGCGGGCATCACCGAGATGGTGGTCTGGCCGAGCCCGGTGCTGGAATAGGGTTCGACCAGGAACAGCCGCGATTTCCGGGGGTCGGCGAGCACCTTGTCCACCAGCGCCTCCGACAGCGCCCGATCGCGGGAGGAATCGTCGGCAACCGCGAACGCGGTCATCGGTTCCAGGAAATCCTCGGCCGTCTGCCGGTAGAGCACATCGAGCAATTCGTCGCGGCTGGTGAAACTTTCGTAGAAGTATCGGTCGGTGAGATTGGCCCGGCGGCACACCGCCCGCATGGTGACCCCGGCCGCGCCGGCCTCACCGATCAGATCGAGCGCCGCCTCGAGCAGCGCACTGCGCCGTGCCTGCCTGCGCTCCGAAAGCGTGGTGCCACCCCAGATCCGAGGCCCGCCGTCGTCCGATCGCTGGTCTGCATGCACCCGTCCACAGTAATCTGCCGCCGCATGCCACCCGGCCGGGTGGGTCGCGGGCAACCGTCCCCCGCCGATCGGCAGATGAACCCCCGGCGGCGGTCAGGAATTTGCAGCAGGCCCCGGCGGCCGGGCGATCAGTACGGCGCGACCCCGGTCGAGATCGATCCGATCCCGCGGTGGTGCACCGTCGCTGTGGTCCGCACGGAGCATGGACTGCGCCGCCCGCTGGTCCAGTTCACGACGTTTACTGCCATACCAGAAGGCTGTGATCTCCTCGACCCCGGCCGCGGCGAGCCGGGTGGAGGTATGTCCGGCCGTCTCTCTCCCGGTTTTCGGGAAGCGGGTGTAGACCCATCGAATCGCGGCCGCCGCACCCAGCAGCATCATGAACCCCGGCGCACCGAAGAAGAGGAGTTCCACGGCTTCACGATAGCCCTCGGCCGCGGTCGGCGAGCCGAGCGAGGCAGCGGGCGCACAGCGCAGCCGGGCTGCCCGGCGACGAACTCGTCCACGCTGCGGACACGACGCGGACAGCGGAACCTCGTCGTCACGGCCGGTCGAGCCGGTCTCGACATCCATGTTGCCGGGGTGGTGACCACCGGGCGCCGGACCACACGTGTCCGCTTTGCGGCAAATGTCCAGCAGCTATCGTGAGACGCATGGTCTTGTTCGCTGTGCTGCTGCTCGCCGCATTCGCCGCGCTGACCGGATCGGTGCTCTCCGGGGCCGCGACCGGGTTCGATACGGCGATACACGAATGGTTTCTCGGCTTACGGGACGAAACCCTCACCACCGGTGCGGTGGTGATCACGCACGCCGGTGGATCGGCGGTGATGTGGGTGCTGGCGCTGGCGGCCTGCGCTGGGTTGCTGTGGCGTGGCAGACGGGCCGATGCGGTACTGGTAGCGGGCGTGGGCGCGGCCGCCGCGGTGCTGGTACCGGTGTCCAAGAATCTGATCGGCAGGGCACGCCCACCCTTGAACGACCGGCTGGTCGCGGTCGACAGCCCGGCGTTCCCGTCCGGGCACAGTACTGGTGCGGCGGCGGTGACGGGTGTCCTGGCGGTGCTCTGCTACCTACGGTTCCGCCATCGGATCGCGGCGCGGATCACGGTGGTGCTCGCCGCGGTGTTCGTGGGCCTGGTCGGCCTGTCCCGTGTCTATCTGGGGGTGCACTGGGCGACCGATGTCGTGGCCGGTTGGTCGCTCGGTGCGCTGCTGGTGACGCTCGGTGTGCTGGCGCACCGTCGGGCCGGTGGGACCGCACGACCCGGCGGCACCGTCTCCGCGGATCCGGCCGGTACCCGCCCACTCGCGGAGGCGGTGTCCGCACGCGGTACTGCGGGCTGACCGCCGGCTACCCGCGTTCCAGCTCCAAGCCGGCTGCCCGCCAGCCCGCGACCCCACCGTCGAGACTGAAGGCGTGGTGCCCGGTCTGCTGTGCGGTGGCGGCGAACTGCCGCGAGATTTCGCCGGTGGGACAGGTGAACACCACCGGATATGCCCTGGAAAACGGCGTACCGTGCGTGAACAGATCCGTGAGACGGTCGTCGGGGATATTGATCGCACCCGGTATATGCGCGATGCGGTAGGCCATCGCGCCGCGGGTATCGACCACCACGGTGTGCCGTGCCCGGATCATCTCGGCGAGCTCGGCCGGACCGAGCACCGCGGCCGCGGCGATATCCGCAGGATCGGGTGCCCGGTCCCCGGTATCGCTGCCGAACAGCTCCGGGCGCCGCTGCCGGATATAGGACAGATATGGTTCGAGCCGATCGCACACGATGACCACGGCGACCACCGGCGATCCGCCACGGCCGGGTCGCGCGAGGATCTCGCGGGCGGCAGCGTAGGCTGCGCCACTGGTGGGCCCGGCGAGGATCCCGTAGCCCGTGGCGAGTTCCAGGGTGCCCTCGATCGCCGGCCCGGATTCGACTGTGACGATCTCGTCGTAGAAGTCGGGCTGGAACAATCCGACCTCCCACATCTCTCGTTCCGACCGGATACCGGGGATGAAATCGCCGCGATCGGACACCACGGCCACCGTGCGTAGCTCGGGATGGAATTTGCGCAGGTAGCTTCCCGCGCCACGGCTCGAGCCGGTGGTGCCCAGCCCGCCGATGAGATAGTCGACGCGGTCGATACCGGCGGCGGCGAGGTCTTCGTGGATCTCCCGGCCGGTGCCGTCCTGATGCGCGGCGATGTTCTTCTCGCTCGTGTACTGCGACAGATGGCGGAATCGTTCCGGTTCCGCCGCCATGGCGTGCTCGATCGCGGAATAGACGTCGTTGGGGGTGGTGGGGTCCGGGCATTCGGACAACCCGGGCAGTTCGACGATATCGGTGCCGAGTAACCGCAGCAGATCACGTACCTCGGTGACCTTGATCCGGTTGGTCATGGCCCGCAGTCCGATACCGTGCACCGCCCCCAGGACGCGCAGTGCCTTGGCAGTGTTTCCGCTGGAGGCTTCGATCAGGGTCCGGCTCTCGGCGCGTACGGTATCGAGTTCGTCGCGCAGCATCGCCCAGGCGACCCGGTCCTTCACCGAACCGAACGGATTGTGCGATTCCAATTTCGCATACAGGTCGACGCCGTCGAGCCCGTGTACGGCCGGGTCGAGGCGGAGCAGGGGAGTATCACCGATCAGTTCGGTGATGTGCTGATAGATCGTCACGGGACCTCGGGTGATAGTGATTCGCCGGAAGACGGTGCGGGCCGGAAATCGGCGTCCGCGGTGGCCCGGAAAGTCCCCTCGCGGAACTCGATCGCGACCTTGTTCGCCGGCGCGTGCATGGCGGCCGTCGCGGCCGACAGATCGGAGTGATAGGCGGCCGTATTCGGGAATACGACGAGATCACCCGGCCTGGGTCGCCACGGCAGCCATATCTTGTGTGCCGTGATGAGGTCGCGCTCGAGGCACAGTCGTCCTGCCAGATACACACCCACCGGGTCACCGGGCGGGGCGGGCGGCCGTCCCGGCAGCAGCAGCGGGTCGGCCATCACTTCTTGATCCGCCGGGGTCACCGAATCCCGGCTCAGATCCAGGTGAACGAGCACACTGCCGTCGGCGGCCTCCTTCACGAATTCGACCCGGGACAGCGTGATTCCGGCGTGATCGGCGAGGGCTTTTCCGGGTTCGAGCCAGACCTCCAGTAGGTTGTCGGCCGCGACCCGGCCGATTCCGCGACCGCCGTGCCGTTCGAGCGGTGCGGTCAACAGGTCGGCGAGCATCTCGTCGGCCGCGACGGTATTGGCGTATTTGTGGAACACCGGCGTGCCACGCACCGAGGTACCGTCCACTTGATATCCGAATGTGTTGTCGCCCCAGCTCATCCGGGCACCTCGACCGCTCAGCCCGTCGCGCAGGCGCTGCACATAGTCGTCGAACCGGCGTGCGTCGGCTGTGAAAACCTGCCGGAGGCCACCGCCGATATTCAGGACCGAAGGCACCAGATCCCGGGTATATGCCTGCTCGAGCAGCGCGAAACAGGACTCCGCGGCCCGCAGCCGTTCCGCGATGTCTCCGGTATCGAGATGGAAAGCGAGACCGCGGAAATCGAGCCGATCGCGACTGTCTGCGAGCATATCGAGAGCACGGTCCACCGAACCCACCGGAATACCGAACCGGCTCGGCCGGGAATCCGGGAATCCGCTGACCCGCAGCAGCACCGGGACGGGCGCCTCCGGCCGGGCGAGGCCGGCCAGCGTTTCCAGCTCCCACTGGTTGTCGATATTGACCGTGGCCCCGCTCCCCG
>NZ_JARWOV010000224.1 GCF_029868855.1 Nocardia carnea
CCCGCCCCCCCGGCGCCTAACCCCACCCCCCCCCCCCACGTCCCGCCCCCCGCGCAACCCGCGGCGCACGAGGAAATCCAGAACGCCCATCGGCAGGGCGGACTGGACGCCTACCGTGCGAGCGTGCGCCGGGCCCGGGAACTGGGAGTCGAGCACGACTCGGCCGAACCGTCCGAGGTGGACGGCTTCGTCGACGAGGTGAGCTGGCATATCGACTACTGCGAGGCCTGGGTAGCCGAGGAACTGCGCGACCTGGCTGATCCCGAGGTGGACATCCCCACCGGATCGATCGAACTGCGGACCCATCGCAGGCTCGGCGATCTGCGCCGGGTACGCCGGACGGCCATCGCTGCGGCACTCGAATCCGCTACGGCCGACGCGGAATCGGCCAGGTTGCGCGGTGACGGTGCGGCGCTCGGCGCGGCCGAGGCCGCGCTCGGCGAGGTGCGCGAGCTCGCCCGGCAGGTGGCCTTGCAACGGCTCGAGGGTGCCCGTCGCCACCTGCTGCGCACAGCCGACCATCTGCAACGCCTGGACCTGATGCATACGGAGCCGGGCCAGCCGCAATCGCTGCGCGACAATATGGTTGTCCTCCGGGCGGAGATCGAGAAAGCCCTGGACGACTCGGCGGCCACGTTCCACGGGGACTACTCTCTACGCGGGCCCGCGGTGCTGTATGCGATCCGCCAGGTGATGCTCGATGCCGCGATCGAATACCACCGAGGCTGGGCCGATCTCGCCCGCCCGATGGCCGAGGGTTCCGAGGGCGATCTCCCCCAGCCAGATGCGGAGTGGAGCCTGGATCGGCTGGTGTTGCGCTCCTCCCTCGACGAGGTGGAATCCCTGGAGCAGGAGGCGGTCGCGGTTGCCGCCCTGCGTCGCGGCGTGGCCCTCGGCGATCTGCGGGGGATCGCCGCGGATCTCACACTGGACGATTCGGGGACCCTGTCCGAGCTGATGTCGCGGCTGGCAGACTGGCGAGCGATCCGGCCGCTGCGCGGGGAGGCGGACGACAGCCCGGACGAGGGAACCCCACCCGATTGGACCGCTCGCACCGAACAGTACCAACGCGGCCTGCGCGACGAGGTCGGTCGCCGGGCCGCCCGCGCCGAGCGCGACTACCATCTCGCCGAAGCGGCCGAACTCGCGAGGCTGGGCCGCGACATCGGACAGGCGATGGACAAGTTCCGCTCCGCCTGGCTGGACGCGTTCGCGGCGGCCGAGTCCCGGAAGGCAGCGGCGGAGGAGGCGTTGCGGCGGATCGCCGGCGAAACGGGAGCAAAGGACGGGGGACAGCAAGATAGTCCAGCTCTGGCTCGGGTAATCCAGCAGCACTTGACCGGCGAGGCCGACCGCCTCGGTAGCGGACTCGCCGACCGCCTCATGGGCGATCGGATAGCGAAGTATCGGATCGATACGGCCCACGCTCACTTCGAGTATCTCGCCGCCGAACAGGAGATGCTGCGGCTGCGCGCCGAGGTGATCCTGGCCGGAGGGGATTTCGGCACGCTCGCGGAGATGCCGGGCATCGAACCCGGCAGCGTGACCGACGAGGTGGCGGGCGCGGTATCGGAATTCACCACCACCCGTATGAACGACGCCCTGCGCACGGTGCTGGACATCGGCGTGGAGATCCGAATCGGTGAAGTCGCCGAAAGCGCCGGTCGGGACCGGATCATAGATCCGCTCGTGAAGATTCTCGGCAAGCTGAATTTCGCGGTCGACAAGGCCGAACAGTTCTGTGCCGATCCCGCGCGGGATCCGCTGGTATCGATTGCCCGGCGGCACAAGGTGTATGAGACCTATCAGCGGGCCTGTGGTGCCGGAATCGACTATTTGCTGGCACTGGCCGACAGCCGCGTGAACGACAACCGGATCGGCCCCCGGCCGGGGGAGTCCCTCCGTGATCAGGCCATGGCCTCGGCGCGCGATATCCGGGCCGGCGCAGCGGATTCCGTGGCCGGGTATCGCCGCACGCTGGCCGAAACCCACCTGACCGGTTCGGTCGAAACCGGTGCCCACTGGCTGTCCTGCTATTCCCTTCGAGCCCAGGCCGATGCAGCGTATCTCCGGGGAGATGCCGAAGCGGTCCGAGCGGCCCAATCGGAACTCGTCGAACTGCTGTCCCGCCCCGGCGCCGCGCAACCGCCACAGTCTGGATGGCTCGAGCTCGCACTCGACGACCGTGTGAAACCGGAAGAACCCTACCTGTGGCAGGCATGGGCCGCACGGCAGTACGAGCTCATCCGCGCTCGGATGCGCGCGAACCCGGGCGACCGGACCGATATCGACGCGATCGTAGGCACCCTCACCCAGGCCGGGGCCGTACGCTACGACGGCACCTCGTACACCCACGAGCAGATCTCGAGCATCCTCACCCACATATTCCTGTCGCAACACCTGCTACGCGATGATGCCGGTGAACTCTACGATGACCATCTCGACCCGGATTTCCAGCTCCTCGAAGCGTTGTACGAGCTCATCGCAGGGCGCTGGAGCCCACATACGGGGGTATTGCTCGAGCACGAATTGTTCGAGATCGAATTCGACCCGCGCACAGACCCACTTGCGCGGCCCGTCACGCCTTGGCGCGATATACATGTCCGCGCAGAGCAGAGGCTTCCGGACAACGGATCGAATTGGATCGCCGGGCTGTCTGTTCAGCAACGCGATGACCGCGAACTGGGTTTGGCCACCTTCGGCCCGATCCGTTCGGGTGCCGACAACTCCGGACCCGCCGGCGCAATCCCGAAGCCGGACGGGGCCGTATCGGGGCCACCCGCACACGAAGCGGAAACGGCCGAAACGCCCCTGACTCATCTCCAGGAGAGAGTTCTTCGGGCCTTGGTCGGTAGACCGAAGCGCAGCAAGAAGGTGGCGGAGCTGGTCGGAGTATCGGGTAACGCAGCCCTGAAAACGCTGAAAAGCTTGGAACGCCGGAACCTCGTGGCGGGTCGCGCGGATGGAAAGTGGACGACCACGCCGGGCCTGGCCGCGCCGTCGCCCGGCGTCCGCGCCGCCGACCCCGCCGGTCCCGATACTCGCGGCACAGAAGTGGCAGCACACGATTGGCCCGGCGACTACCTCAACGCCCTTCTCCATGCCAAAGGATGGTCCGGGAAAGACCTCGCCGACTCGATCGACGACTCCGATATATCGGAATCTCTGGTAGCAGCGGTGTTACAGCGCAGCAGTAGTATCACTATTAGGCAATGGCGGAAAATTCTGCTCGCGCTGGGTGTTCCGGAATCGGATCGGAATCTTTTCGCGCGGAGATTCATTGATGGATTGGACTCCTTCAGCACGAAACCCGGCGCACACGAGAGCCTCAGCAGCTACCTTCTTGCGTGCCGTCTCGACCGGGAGATCTCTCAGAATGAATTGGCACGTCTGACGGGCCTCCCTGTCTGGTCGATCCGAGTTGCGCAGACCACCCGCGAATGGAGTCCGAAGCAGTTCGGATTCTGGTTCGACCCCCTTGTCGAGGAGCTCGTGCGGCCGGAGGACCGTGCCGAAGTTGTTTCGAGGTTCGGCCCAGAGCAGACGGATCCGTCCGATACCGGTCTCCCGGCCGATAGTGCAGCGGCCGAGGAGACATCGGCGCGGGCGCGGACCGCCGATGTGGATTGGACGCCGGAGACCGCAGACCTGGGTCCGGGTGATATCGGACTTCTTGCGGAGGTGATCAGCGAGAAGCCGTCGGATCCGTCGCTGTGGTACGCGTGGGCCGAAGAACAGTACCGCCTGATCCGCCTCTGGATCGGGGGTGGTCCGGAGGGTGAAATCCGAGAAATCGTCCAGAATCTCGAGAACGTGAAACGTAAGGAGGGACAGCCCCCGTTCACAGTTTCCGATATCAAGCAGGTTCTGTCCTACATTTTCGTGGACCAGCACTGGTTCCGCACCGCTGACGGAAGCGACTACTTCGCTCATTTCGACAGCGATTTCCAGATCGCCGAGGCAATTTACCGGATGGTCCGCGGTGACTGGAGCTCCGGCGAGGTGGATCCTGCGGTACTGAAGGCCAGTGATATACGGCTGGTCGAGCACGAAATCGGCGAAATAGCGTTCGCCGAACTGGATCCGGACGAGTCATGGAAAGAGCAGCACAACCGCGCCAATTCGCGGTTGAAGAACGGGCATTCGGATTGGGAATACGGCCTGGAGACGGTGACAGGTCTGGTTCCGATGCGTGGCGAACGCGAGGACTATGTACGCCGATTCGGCCCGATACATTCGGGTGCGGGCCGCAGCGGTGAGCGGCCGGAGAACGACTCCGCTATTCTGCCCGGCTCTGCACACGACCACGGCGCGGATTCAGCGCGGGACAATCCGGAGGATTCCTCCGGTGGACAGGGGGAGTCGCCCATCGATGTGGGCGATCTGGTTCGGGCGGCGCATGAGGGTGATGAGCTCGCCGGCGCCCGGCTGCGGACGTACTTCATCCCGGAGATCTACCGGACGTTGGAGCGCAAGAACCCCGAGGGGGATCCGTGGCTCACCTACGTCCTCACCGTCGACACTCTGCACAACGCCCTCGATACCGTCCTCGCCCGAGATCTCGGTGCGGACCCGGAGTCGGACTTCGAGGCCGCCCGCGCCGAGGCCATCCGGACCACCCCGGCGGCGGCCACCCTGAAGGCGCGCCTGCTGCGCGACAGCGGTTCGGTGCTCGCGGGCCGGGAAGATCTCCGCGCACGTATCGAGAGCGCCCCGCCCCATGTGGTCGCGCGGGCTGTCGACAGGCTCACCAGCCGACACGGTGACGGCCCGACTGTGCGGCAGTTCGAAGAGCTGCTCCAGCATATCCGGAGCTTCGGGCCTACCCGCCGAAGCCTCCACAATGATCGACTATCGTACTCCGACCTGGGAACTCTCATCGACGACCTGATCCGGGCCGGTGGATTCACCAGCCAGACCCAGGTGGACCAGGTGGCCGGGTTCCGGGTGAATGCGACCCACTCGCTCGTGACCAAGAGCCGCGGTCCGATCGACGTTATCGCCGGAATATTCGAGCTCGTGTCGTTACCGCGTCCACTGTGGAATCCGATCGCGTGGCAATTGGCGGGTGGACTACCGGATTCGTTCAGTACGGCTGCCGCAGCACACAACACCTTCCACAGCTATATCGCCGTTCGCCGCTGGGCGGCTCGGTCACCCAGCGATGATTCGCGACCGATGTCGCCGCAGGAACTCGCGGATATCCTCGGCGTCACCGCGACCGTGATCCGGAGGCTGGAACTCGGTAGCAGTAGGCACGCCGGCGCCCCGGAGTTCCGCAGATCCCTGTACCGGGCTCTCGATATACCCGAGGCCGAGTGGGAAGTGGCGGACCGCCTGTTCGAATCCGGCCCGTCTGTCGTCCCGGAGAAGGGACGTACCGGCGGGGAAACGGCGTCGGAGAACACTGTCCCGCCGTACACCGATATGCAGAATCGAATCGTCGCGGTCTTGGCCGAGCGGGAGGAGTGTTCGCTCTCGGATCTTTCGTACCTGACCCGCGGGGCGTACCAGCGAGTCCGCAATGCGATCCGGAGGCTGCAGACTCTCGGGATCGTGGAGCCGGTAGCGGACACGGCGCCGGCTCGCTACCGCCTCCTGCCGGACGCCCCGAACAAGCCTCCGGTGGTCGCCGGTGGACGTGCGCTGTCGACCGACGGGCCCTTGACCTACCGGCAGGTGCGGGTCGCCCAGCTGCTGGCGGACCGTCCGATGAACGTGCCCGAACTCGAGTCGGCACTCGGCATGCCGAAGTATTCGGTCCGATGGGACCTCGAGAAGTTGATCGACGAGGGCTTTGTGGAGGTCGCCTCGCGACGCAAGCCGGCCGTCTATCGGTCGGCCAGGGAGCTACCACCGGAAATGCGTCCGGTGCCGGATGGCCCCCGGGACCTCGGTGAGGACGGTGACTCCGGCCCGGACGACCGAGGCGGTACCGCAGGGGTCGTCGACGCCAACTGTGTGGCGCGATCGGCTGCGGCCACCAATGCCTGGTATTCCAGGAACGGTGTCGCCGAACCGGTCATCCACAGCCACGTGACCACCGACGGTGGACTCGTCACCGCGGACGACAGCCTCCCCACACCCCTGTTCCACGACCCCGGCGACGAGGGCGTGCCTGTCCAGGCCATGTCCTGGATGGCGCAGGGCCACAACATCTTCCAGGGTTCCGGCCGCGACGGCCTATGGGCTGTCGCCGACGTGTTGAGCGAGCCCATCGACAACGACCCCACCCCCGATGGGCGCCTCGGCCACGGCCGCGGAATGTGGATCACCCTCACCCCGCGCCACACTCCCACCGGAGAACCCACCGCCCACGCCGCCTTCGTCGTCAACGAGCACGGCTCCCTCCGCCTCATCGACCCCACCTCGGGCCCCGGATTCGATCCCGCGACCTACGAACCCGAAGATTTCGACCCGGCCACCTATGAACCTGAAGAGTTCGGCCCGCCCCTGTTCGACCCCGTGCACGACCTCGTCCACGGCATCGGAATAAAGCCCGACGGCCACCCCCTTCATCCCCTCTTCGACGCCGACGGCGACGCCACCGACCTCTTCGAGAACACGCCCCGCCCGGAGTCGCCAGAAGAACACCGAGCCTACCGCCCCGGCCCCTACGTCCAGGGCGCCCGGCCCGGCCCCGGCCTCGATCCGGAAGCTGTGCGGGCGCTGAATCGGTATTTCCACCCCCGGGTGTATCAACATATTCTCGGGCGCGTCGAGGCCCTCCCGGATCACCTGTCGGACACCGATCCTTCCGACAGCGATCTGTGGACGGCGCACACCCTCACCACAGCCGTCCTCCGCCGCGCCGAGACCGCCCTGCGAAAGGCGCACCCGGGTGCGGACGCTCGCGAACTCACCGATACCGATCTCGCCGACGAGTACCAGCGCATTCTCCGAGGCGCGGCGTCGGTCACGTTCAGCGAGCACGTCACGAAACTCGACCTGCTTCACAACCTTGCTCCAGTACTTGCCGATCGTCCCGAGTGGCACCACCTGGTCTCCGCCCCACCGCATGCCGTCGTGCGGGCTGTCACCTCACTTGCGAAGAGAGGGGAATCCGTTACCGCCGACCAGGTCGCCATCGACAGGCTGATGCACCTGCTGCCCGATCCCGAGGGTATTGCCGAGGAAGGTTTGCGGCCCGGGCTAGCCCATTACCCCGATATCGCGAGTCTGCTCCCCGGCCTTCGATGGGCCGCCGGGTTCACCAACGGTCATCAACTCGATATCGCCGCGGACCTCTCGAAAGACACGAACCGGAAGGTCGATCAGCGCAAAGGAAAATCCACCCCGGAGAACTGGAAGAAGATCTTCGAGGTGCTCCAGCTTCCGCCGAAGCTGGCCGAGGAAATAGTCCGTCGTTTTCTTCCCGACCAGCTGAGCGACTTCCGGTTGATTGTTTCCGGTGTTGATGTCAGTACCCGCGGACGGATTCTCGATTGCCTCGCACGAGGAACATTCACCGCGTCCCAGTTGGAGGAGTTGCTCGGGTTATCCAGATCAACGGTGCATCGAACGCTTGTAGACCTACGAAGCAGCGGCGCCGTACAGGTGACCGACGATACCGCGTGGCCGAAGACCTATAGCCTGGCCCAGGATCGGCCCGACAATATGGCCGACGCACTTCCGATCGGTGGCTTCCTTGCCGGCTCCCGGCGAGCCAGGGGGATGTCGCAGGCGGATCTCGCGACCGAAACCGGTATGTCACAGCAGACGATCTCGGATGCCGAGCTCAACAAGTTGTCGCCGGTGCGGGTCGCGCAGTACTTGGTGACCGTGGCTGCTCCGTTGAGAATTCCCGCTGAGGATGTCACCGCCGCCGCCCTGACTTTCCTGGGGGGAACATTCGATTCGCCGGCCACCCGAGCCGACGACCATACCACTGTCCTCAGTCTCGTGAACGCCTGCCGTATCGACGCTCGGAATAACACGGTGGATCGTGTCGAGAGTTTCGGCATCGCCGCCCGAAAGGATCGGATACAGGAGTTGCTGTGGCACGGCCCGGAATTGGCGGTGGTGAAAAGGGCTGTGCACCTCGGCAACAGAGATGTGCTCGACCAGCAGCTACGACGTTTCGAGCGAGTTATGCGCCGTGGAGGTGTCGTTGGCGAGGATGCGTGGCGGTCCATTGTCGCGGCCGCTCACTCGGTCATTTCGCAAACGCCCGATGACTCCACCCGGATGCGGAGTTGGCTGTCCGCTGTTGCGGCGTCGGTACTGAGGGATCACGCCACCATGCCGCCGCCGGGGCCGGACGAGTGGCTCGAGGCGACGCATGGATGCCTTTCCGATCCCCAGCAGGGGATAGTCCGCCTCCTCTCCGGTCAGCGACACAGCGCGTCGGCACTGCGGGAATCTCTGGGACTCGAACCGTGGCCGGTCGACGATGCGCTGAAGCAATTGCGGGACATGGGTATTGTGAAGAAGGTCGGCGGCGGATACGAGACGACCTATCGTCTGGTCGAGCCATACGAGGACAGCGCGGAGTTCAACCCTCCGCCGCTCGGCCACAGCCCCGGTGTGTCGCTGAAGCGGTTCCGTGTGGCGAAAGAGTGGAGTCAGTCGCAGCTCGCCGAGGCCGCCGGTTGCAGTGAACGAACAGTGCAACACGCGGAGTCGAGAACGGAATCTTCGCTCCGTACCAAAGATTCCTCCTTCTACACCTATTCGAGGCTGCTGGCGGCGCTCGATGCTCCGGACTCCTATCGAGATCTCTTCTGTGAATTCCTGGACGGACTCGATTCGTTCCGGACCGACCCTGCCGCACATGACAGCATCGGCAGTTGGCTTCTGGCTTGGCGTATCGCCAAGGTGGTCGCCGGGGCCTGGGGACTGACCCCGAGGGCACTGTCCGCCCTCAGTGGGGTGAGCGAGAAGGTGATCCGTAAGACAGAAAACAACACGGTGCCGCAGGAGACTGTCCAAGAGTGCCTGGTCGCCCTGGCCGGCCCACTCGAAATCTCCAAGGAGGACCTGAACGCGGCCGCGCTCAGATTTATGGACGGGCAGCTCGATTCCTACGATACCGACGTCGGCTCGCACACCGGGTTCGTCAGCCTCGTCAATGCGTGCCGCGTGGGTGCCGGGCAGGCGGCACGAGGTCGTGTCGCGAACCTCCGCATCGCCGCGATGCAGCCGCAGGCGATCGACCTGCTCTGGGAGGGTCCAACTGTCGAGCTGGTGAAAACCGCTGTGATGAGCGGCAATACCGGGGTGATCGAGCGGATGCTGAAGCGTTTCGAGCCCGCCCTGCGTCGTGGCCGTCCCGTCAGTGACGAGATGTGGGCGAATATCGCCGAGTCCGCCCGTCTCGGTATCCGTGACGCTCGACGCGGCATCCGGATGCGGCACTGGCTCGATGGTCTGGTTCGCGCGGAATTGCCCGGGGACTATGAGCCGGCGGAGTCGCCGGATCCGCTCGAGTGGGCCGAGGCCATTGCGGGCTGGCTATCCGGAACGCAGATTCGAATTATCGAACTGCTGGCTGCACAACCACTCCGCACCCAGGAACTGCAGGAGCTACCGGAATTGGCCGGCGTCGAGGCCGAGCCCCCGCTGCTCGAGTTGCGCGATATGGGAATTGTGCGGGTCGAACGGCACGGGAAGCAGATTGTCAACCACGTGGTCGAGCCGTCGGCAGCGGCGCCCGGCTCGCGGAACAGCGTGACCGGCGCCGACGGAGCGAGTCACTCGCCCGTGCCGATGGTCGAGTCCGCGCGCCGGGTTGTCACAGTAGCTCTGCCCGAGGACTCAGGGGGTGGTTCGGATCTTCCCCGGGATGGCTCGGTCCAGGATGCCGCCGGCTCGGCCGGGAAGGCAAGCCGTAGCCACTCGATCGAGGACAGCCGCGCGGCAGGGACGATCTTGTCGGCAATGAAGGAAACCGGCATCGACGTCTGGGCGATCCGGATACTCGAGCGATACGGTGTGGTGGTCGAGTTCAGCTCCGGCCCCGATGCCCGGGTGGTGTATGCGGAGGGGCGCCGAATCGAGCAGGGAGCGGCGATCGGCTACGACCCGGTGCGTAACGCGGTCACCCTGGATGCCGGTGGTGACCCTGGAAAGCACCGCCACATACTCATCGTCGCGGCACGGATGGCGGAGCAGCTTGCCGGGCGGTCCACACCGGATCCGTCGAGCGTCGACCCGGCCGAATCCGTGGACCGGACACGGGATCTCCTGGCCGACGCGTATGCACTGGCGTACCGTGCGGCTCTGATCACCGAGGTCGACGGTCGGCGGCTCGGTGGTCCGCGATTCCGCACGGTCGAAGCGTCCGCCGACCCCCGAGATCCGCTCTCGCGCGCTTACACCGAGGCATACGAACAAGCCTTCGATATCGCGTGGAGATCCTACGACCAGGTGAGTCACCATCGCCCGATGTATCACGCCGCCGCGCATCGGGCCGGTATGCGTGCGGTGCGGCTGTCGCTCGACACGCTGGGGCCGCGCGTCGACGGCCGCGATCTCAGCGCTCATATCGCGGCACTTCGGGCGGGCGACAACGGAAGTCCCACAGCCGAGTCCGAGACCCCGGAGCTGCGCGCCGACAGCCTGATCGCCGGAGTCCAGGGATCCCTTGCGTGGCGTGCCGAACGGCTGGCCGAGATGGTCGCCGGTCTGCGAGCCAAGCGTGCGCGTGGTGTATTCGTGGTCGAGAGCACGGTGGAGGAGATCTACTCCGACGCGTATGCCGAGGCCGAGCGTGCACTACAGCAGAACCCCGACGCCACGGCACCGGAGATCCACGCGTATCGCGAGGTGCTGGATTTCCTGAGGGAGGAGAGCTCGGAGCTCACGGAATCCGAGCTTGCCGTGGTCCTGCTGGATGTGGCGGACGCCGTGGATCAGCTCGACGATCCCGCCTGGGGTGGGCCCCGCGCGCAGACCGTTGTGGCCACCCCCGGTTCCGAGGGTCCGGCGGCGGTGCGTGGCGCGGACGATCACCGCATCTGGCGTGCTGTCTGGGATCGCTTCCAGGAGCTCGGCAACGAATTGGGACCGGATGTGCGGCCCGGCCGAACCGGTGGCGGTCCGGTTGTCCTCTCCGACAACGTCCTGGTGGAATACCATCGCCCGGACTCACTGCCCTATCTGCGCGTCGTCGCGCGACCGGGCGAGCACATGAACGTGCTGCGACAGCTGTCCTTGTCGAGCAGCGATTACGCCGGGGTGCTCTGGGACCGGTCCCGGGACATCGGGTACTGGGAAGCCACGGTCGGCCCCCGCAACGAGTTGAACCTGCGGTCGTTGTCCGCGGCCGAGGCCGAGGGGCCGAACCGGGAGCCGACCGGGTTCGCCGCGGTCGACCGGCTCGTGGACCACTACCTACGCCTGCGCCGGGAGCAGCGGACGGAGCTCGGTTTAGGCGAGTGGCTGCACCAACTCGGACCGCAGGCTTTCCACACCGAGGAGGAGCGCCCGATCCCCGTGGGCACACTGCGCGGGGAGTTCGTCGAAACCGGTTTCACTCGGGCGCGCGAAGAACAAACCCTGCGCGGCGAGGTATTCGACGACACCCATCCGGTGTCGGTGGCCTACGACCTGCACACCCGTAAGGTGCATATTCCGGTCGATCCGGCCGGGACACACCGCCCGGAACACCATCGCCTGGAAGTGTTCGCCGTCGGTCCGACACATCTGTCGATTCACCTCGAACCCGACAGCGCCGGCGGTTGGCGGGTGCCCGCTCCGGTCGGTGCCGGAAGTCCGGCCGATATCGCCGATGCCGACAACGCGGTGGTCGAGGCCTACGAAAACCGGACGGGTCGTGAGTATCAGGGCGAGGCGATCGGCAACACCTCGGACACGCTCGCCGACCATTTCCGGGGCCTGACCGCCTCGACCCCGGAGGAGCTGACCGCGCGAATCGCGGCATTCCTCGAGGATCCGGGCGCAGGGCCGCTCACCGGCTCGGTACAGCCGGCCACGGATCCGGATACGGGACCGCGTGCCGTGGATGGGCCGGACGACTCGGCCGATAGTCGCACTCCGGACGACGATTCCACCCGCGACGACCGGGAACCGGCGGTGCCCGGGGTCGAAAGGTCATCCACTTCTGACGGAGCACAGGAGGATACCGAGGATCAGTCCGCCGATCCGGCCGGAGAAACGCCGGAATTCGAAGTGGTGACGACCGAGGTGGCCCACGCCGCTCCCTCGTTCCGCATGATGAAGTACAAGGTTCGTATGCCCGACGGGAACGTCCATCCGCGCGATGTGCTGGATGTGCCCGCGACGGTGGCCGTACTTCCGGTCGACCGGCAGGGCCGCGTGGTGCTCAGCCGCCGCTTTCGGACGGCGGTCGACGATGTGGTCCTCGAATTGCCCAGCGGTGTGGTGGTCACCGCCGACGGTGCACTGCCGGTGATCGCTCGCCGTATCCTCGCCGAGTACGGGCTGGCAACCGGTGCGGACTTGTCGCTGGTCACGGACGCGGTCCGCAGCGGCGGCAGTTCGAACGCTGTTACCCGCGTTCTGGTGGCCCGGGAAGTCGACGATATCAAGGGCGTCGAACCGCCGCCGGATATGCTGCGAGTCCCGTTGACGGAGGCAATCTCTCACCTTACGGGTGCGGCGCTTGTGGATACCGCGACAGCAGTGGGGGTCCTGGCGGCGGTGGGCGAGATATCGGGCGATATCCGATTGCGCCCGGCCACGGATCCGCCGCTGAATGCACCGCACGCAGCCTCGGGCACCCCGCCGGTCGACAGCACCCGCGTATTCGGTGCGCAGCCGCTACGCCGCGGCGCCGAGGACACGGTGTGGTCCAGCCCGTTCAACGAGGTGCGCCGGCTGGAACTCCACACACCGGACGGGGGTGTGCTCACCGAGGACATCATCACCCGCCATCCCACGGTCCTCGCGCTACCGTGGGACGAACGTACCGACGAGGTCGTCCTGGTCCGCCAGTATCGGGCACCGCTCGGCCGCTGGATCTACCAGCTGCCCGCCGGCATGCTCGACAAAGCCGGTGAGGACCCGCTGACGGGTGCCCGGCGGGAACTGGCCGAAGAGGCCGGGCTCGCCGCCCTGGACTGGAGCGAACTCCTCACCGCGGAACCACTGCCCGGGATCACCGACGAACACCACCGCATCTATCTGGCGCGCAATTTGTATGGTATCCCCCGCCTGGACGCGGGGGAATCCGACGAAATCGGGATGGGGCAGGTACGGGTCCCGGTAGACGAAGCGCTCGCCATGGCACTGCGCGGCGAAATCGACGACGGCCCAGCAGTTGTCAGCCTCCTGGCGCTCGCCTCCGTACGGGCCGGCCGGCTGGCGCCCCGGGTTGTCGTCGAGGCGGGGCGGCGGAGTGCGACCGACGAGCGCCCGGAACAGGATATCCACGGGAACAGTCCTTCTGGAAACGTCCGATCGGCGCCACCGTCGGCAGTACCCGATACCCACGTCGGTGCTGTGGAGCAGTATCCACAAGCACAGTCGGTACCGGGGAGCCACCCCGAAGGCAGCACCCGTCCCGGCCGTCTCCCGGCCGATCCTCCGGCGCCTCCAGGCGACCGGGGCGGTGGTTCGTCTGCCGACCGCCCGCGCCGCACGGACCGGCCGATGAACGATTCCGGCTCGCGCCGGATTGTCACAGTCACCCTGCCCGAGGAACCAGGGGGCGGGTCCGATCTCCCCCCGGATGGCGCCGACCCGGCCGACATCGATCCGGATCTCCTACGCCGCGCTTACGTCCGCGGTGACCGGCGCGAACGCGACTTCGAGATCGACGCAGGGGAATTGCATCGCACACTCGGCCCGCGCATCCACCAGGAGATGGTGGCCGAACTGGCTCTGCTGCGCGAAAGAAACTGGCGGCACGAGCCGGTGGAGAACCATCTCTGGGTCGCGCACGGAGTGACCATGGCCGCCCTCGCCCGCGCCCGGCAACTCTGGGACGAATCCCCCGGAATACCCGAAGACGACGAAGGGCTGGTCCGGCGTTATCGCGAAATCCTGGGTCAGGCCAAGGCGGAGGCTTTCGTCGGCCACGTCATCATCAGGCCGCAACTCTGGGCCCATACCCGCGAGCATCCTGATCTGCACAAGGTGATCGCTCGCGCGTCGGCTCCGGTGCTGGCCCGGGTCGTCACCGCGCTCGGCAGAATCGAGCAAGGGGGCCGGGAGAAGTATTTCCGCGCTCTCACCAGACCGTCCGACGCGGCCACCGTCATCAAGGCCGAGCTGGCCGGGAACAATGCGGAAGTCTTCGGCGACGCGGCCATCGACTTCCTGACAACCGCACTGTCGGGACGGGATGCGACACCCCGAAGCCGATTCGCCCGCAGCCTCGACGCCTACCCGAACACCAGCGCCGGCCTCACCCTCCTGCTCACCCACCTCTATACGGCCGCGGGGTGGACCGGTGGCGATCGATTCGCCGAGGCAGCCGGGGTCCCACCCGCGACCGCCGCCGAGCTCATGGATGGGACACAGGAGAGTATTGCCCCGGAGATCTGGAAGAAGCTGTTCGACGCACTCCTGGTCCCGGACCACCTGTGCGACCGGATATTCGATAAATTTCGGCTGGGCGACCCGGGGGCGGCGGGTCGACCGGAAGGCCGCCGCGGCCGGAGCCCCCGTTCACGCGGGAGGCACGAAGATCGTCCGACCCCGGCCCCTGAGCGGTTGAGGGATCCGGTCCTGCGCGACGGAGCGAGTGCGGCTCCGGATTCGCAGTGCACTGTCCCGGTGGATCACGGAGCTCTGCCGGGCGGGGATGTCGAGTCCGGTATGGCATTGCTGAAAGCTGCTGTGCGACGGGATACCATCTATTTCACCGACCGATTCGATCGGCAGTTGCAGCAGTTCGATGCGGCCCTCCGCACGCGCGTGGCGTTGCACAGGGAATCACCCGACGAGCACGTCATCGAGTCTCTCCGATCGGAGATTCGTGCCCGGGCCCTCGATGCCCCCGACGGTATTCCTGTAGAGGAGTGGCTCTTCGCCATCATCGATCTGCGACTTGCGGGAGATCTCCGCATGTGGTTGAAGTTCTACCTCGAGACCAACGAGGTGAGACACTGGAAACTCGCCGCAGACGCCCATGTCGATGTCGGCACGATTACCTCGGTAGTGCACGGTGTGCATCGACCCTTACCGGATACCTGGTGGAAGGTTCTGAAGGGACTCGGAGTTCCGAGTTGGTATCGAGATCTCGTTGCGAAAGAGTTTCTCCCCGGGATCGATTCGTTCAGTACGAGCCCCGCCGAACACCGCACGTTCAATAGTCTCATGACCGCCCGCCGTATCACCAAGGGCCTGTCTCAGGTGGAGCTCGCGAGGATCGTTGCCGTTCATCCGGCGACCGTGCGAAAAGTAGAGGATGGTTCTCTCGGGCGAGAGCGGTTCGATGGTAGCACTTTCAAATTGGTTGTCGGCCTGGACATTTATGGTGAGGATTCGGGCAGGGCGGCGCAGGCGTTCTTTCCCGGACGGCTCGATTCATTCGTGATCGATCCGAGGGCGCATTCCAGAATAGGCAGTGTCGTCACTGCCTGTCGTCATCGCCTGGGCCTCTCAGGGAGGGAGTTCGGCAAACGTTTCGGCGTTTCCGCTGGAACGGTCGCGCGGATCGAAGCCGATGAGAGGGTGCCGACTGCTGCGTTCTTGCGAAGAATGTACACCGACACCACACTCGGATTCACCGACTTCCAGCGCGTACAGGCGGATGCGTTGCTGACGGACGGAGCTGCCGTGGCTCTGGTGAGAAACGCCACTCGTATAGGCAATACAGAAATTCTGAGCCAGCAACTGCGACGCTTCGAGCGAGATCTCCGCCGCCGCTTCGCCGGGGCCGCGATCGATGTCGATCAGGGCTGGGCAGCAGTACAATTCACAGCCCACACCCGTATCCTCGAGGATTCGGATGAGATTCGAATGCGACAATGGCTCGAGGGTATCGCCGATTCGGTGCTGTCCGGTGAGATCGACACCGGTTATGGGCTGGTAACGCCGGCGGAGATAGATCGGCGGGATGAGTGGGCCCGCACCCTGTATGACGTCGTCCGCGCAGAGCTGGCACGCGACGAGCGCGGTGTGGCGGAGGCGATCAGGCGCACTTTGTTCAGGGCTGAACGGGATTGGGGGAAAGTTGGTTTCGATGTCGAGTCCGAGCTCGTTCCGATGCTCCGGTACATTTTCGTCGACACTCATGATCTCATCGATGAGAACACCGGAGAGATCATCCGCCGTCGTTTCGACGCGGATTTCCAGATCATGGAGGCAATCCTCCGCCTGATCACGGGGGAGCGAGTCTCCGACGAGGTGCGCGCATCCGATATCCGCCTTGTCGAACACGAGTTGCTCGAGCGGTCACTGAGCATGCAGGGGAACCACAAGTCCCGGCACGACGATGCGAACGTGCGATTCGACTGGGTCGGCGGCCTTCCCGCGGCCGCGGCGGCACACAGGCACGAAACCGACGAGGCGCGCGGCCATCGGCTGTTGTCCGGCGCCGGATCCGCGCATGATGACATCACGGATCCGTCGCGGATCGATCCTGCGGGAGACCCTGGCGAGGGCGACGACCCCGGCCGCGGTGGTCTCCCGGTCGACGACGGGGAGCTTCCCGATGACGCCAGTGGCCGGTCCACGCGCCTACCCCACCTGGGCAAGTGCATCACCGTCACCTTGCCTGATGGTGAGTCCGAGCAGCAGGACGCGTCCGGTGGCTTCGTCCCCGATGCCTCCGGCACGGTAGCGGGAGCAAGTCATAGCCACTCGATCGAGTACGGCACCTACAACGGCCGACCAGCGGTGTCGAAACGCCTGGCCGTTCCCGTCGCGTCCGAGTCCGCCGTGCATACGGTATTGCGTCTGCTACCGGAGGCTGCGGTACTCGAGGCGGTGCGGGATGTGGTTCCCGTCGCCCGGCCGCTCGAATCCTCCGGAACCCGACTCGTCACGGAGCGGCTCGACGGAGGCCCCGCGACCGGCGTCGATATCGAGCGGCCGGAATTCGCTCGCGCGGTTGTCAGCGCCCTGGCGCGACTGTATCGGTATGAGCCGGGCGAAGAACTGCGCGGCGAGCAGGCGAATGCCCTGAGGGCAGACGGCTTCTCCGTCGATGATGCGCCCTTGCGGCTGATGCGCGATTTTCTGGTGCGAGTAGCCGGCGATGTACATCGGATCTTTCCGGAGACCGCCCGCGGAATCGGCCTGCTCACCCCGGAGGAACTCGCTGCCCGCCTGGGCCCGGTACCGCCGAAACGTCGGCGGTCCAGGCTGATTCACGGCGACCTCTATGCGCCGAACATCATCGTCGCCGGGGAACAGGTCCGGCTCATCGACTGGGAGCTCGCGCGCATCGGCGATCCGCTCGCCGATATCGCCCAGTACCTGCGGTATCTGCGGCTGTCCGGGGTGGAAGGGTACGAGGACCATCGAGCGGAGTTCCTGCGGATCTGCGATGAGCTGCTCGGCGATGACATCATCGGCGGTTGGCAGCAGGATTTGCCCTGGGTCGAGCAGGTCTACAGCCTCATCTCGACCTATCGGCAGCTGTGGTATTTCGCCCGGCTCGACACTCCCACCGAACAAGCCGCCACCTACTTCCACGACCGGTTGCGCGGCGAAGAGCGGTTCCTGGCTGGCACCGCCCCCGATGCCGAGACCATCATGGCGCTACGCGAGCAGGCCAGGCGGGAATGGGAAGAATCTCCGGACGGCGTCCTGGAGAAGATGGACGACCTTGCTCAGCAAGGTAATGCGGATAAACCATGGACGGCCGTGCAGCAGCGCACCTTCCTGGATCAGATCACGGCGACCAGGGAAGCAGTGGCGCGAGCGGGGCGGGCCGGGCGCATCGAGTCCGACCGGGCCGGTCGGCTGTGGCGGGAGATCGACGAACTAGCTCTGGACGCCGAGCAGCACCTGAGCGCCCCCGCCCCGTCCGAAACCCTCCGCGGGGCGCTCCGCCGCAGCGGGGACGACGGCCTGCGCGCAATCAGCAGGCGGATCCTGCTGGTAGGTCAATTCTGGGATCCGCACATGGGTGGTGTCCCGGTATTCAACAGGCAGCTCGCACACGGATTCGCCGAAGCCGGTCACGAGGTGTACGTCCAGGTGGAGGACGATATCGACGGTGTCGATCCCGGCCCTGGAATCACCCTGCTCAGCCGCGCCTGCGACGATTTCGGGGCGGTCCCCGATGTCGATATCGACCTGATCATCACCCACTCCCGCTTCACCGGCCACGTGGGCCGGATGATCCGTGCCCTGCGCTGTCCCGATGCCACGCTCGCCCATATTGTGCACTCGATCAGCCCCGCATCGCACGGGGTACAGGGCGAAGCGGAGGCCGGCCTCGCCAACGAGCGAGTCGAGAAGGCCATGATTTCGACCGCGGACGTGGTATTCGGAGTCGGCCCGGTGCTCGCGGAGTACATCGGTGATCTGGCGGCCGCCACCCATGTCACACCGGCGCTGCAGGAAACTCTGCCCGGTCTGAAATTCAGCGAACCACTCCCTGTTCCGGAGTTCGGCCGTACTACGTCACTCTACGTCGCCGGTCGGTTCGACGAGCCCCGAAAAGGTTTCGCCGAGGCAGCGGATATGGTCCGGCAGCTCGGTGAGCGAGGTCTGGATGTATCACTCACCGTTCGCGGTTGCGCACCGGTTGGTATTTCGCGCGCCGAGAAGCTGCTGTCGCAGCGGGCGGGCCGGAAGGTCACGGTCCTGCCCTATACAACCGGCGAGGCCGAACTCAGAGCGGACCTGGCCAACACCCACCTGGTGCTGATGCCGTCCCGGGCCGAAAGTTTCGGCATGGCCGGGACCGAAGCCCTGGCGGCGGGAGTGCCGGTCGTCATGCCCGACTCCAGCGGTGTCGGCCGCTTTCTCGGTGACGCGCGGCGCTTCGACCCGGAGCTGGTATCGGGGCTGCTCGTAGCGCAGACCTTTACCGAACCGCTGCCCATGCAGGAGTGGGTGGATACGGTGGAACGTGCCCTCCGCGACCTGCCCGGAGCCTGGGCCCGGGCACGACAGATCCGGCAGGAATTACAGGCTGGTGGCTACACATGGCGGTCCGCGGCGAATCGGATGGTCGAGGCGGCCTGCCCGCCGTCCGCGGGACCTGCCCGGGCTGTCGCCGGCTACCGCGACGCCGACCCGGAACCGCCGCGAGATGGTGCCGGGGCCCGGGAGCGAGCGGTAGCCGAGCTGCGTTCGGTGGCCGATCGAGCGGCCATACCGGCCGTCGATCACGATACCCGGACAATATTCGAGGAAAGAATCGTCCCGGAATTGTTGACCGGGCCGAACCTCCGGCCCGTCGAAAGGCCGAAATTATTTGTATTCGTGGGGCAGGCCGGTGCCGGAAAATCTACGGCGATAAGAGAGATATTCGATGATGTAAATCAAAACGGCGACGGTGCAGTGACACTGCAGTTCGATGAATTCCTGCGATATCACCCGCATTTCGAGGAGATACGCAGGCAGGATGAGTTTTCAGCGCACGACAAGCTGAAGCCGATAACCAAGGAATTTCAGTCGATGGCGATCGGTTACGCCCTGGACAATCGGTACAACGCTGTATTCGAATCCGGCCCGAGTGATGCTGTGAAAACATTGGAGATCGTGCGGTCTTTCCAGGCTCGCGGCTATGAAGTGGAACTTCACTCCTTCGCTATTGCGCTTCCGGAAAGCAGGCTGTCGGCAGCGCATCGTTTCATGCAGCAGCACGTGCGTGCGGGGACCGGGCGCTGGATGCCATTGGAGCACCAGACAGCCGCGTATGACGGCGTGCTGGAATTTACTCGCCTCGCGGAATCGCCGCCGCCGGTGGTCGATTCTCTGTCGGTTCGAAACAGAATTGATGTTCTGTTCGAAAACAGGCGACTGCCCGACGGGAACTGGCTCGAGGCTCCGCAGGCCACCGATATCCTGGCATACGAACGCACCCGGCCACCGACCCGCGAGGAAGCGCATGCTTACCGAGAGAAGCTCCGGGCCTTCCGGGACAGCATCACAGGCCACCGCGACCCAGCCGTCCGTGAAATGCT
This sequence comes from Nocardia carnea, assembly GCF_029868855.1. Taxonomy (GTDB): domain Bacteria; phylum Actinomycetota; class Actinomycetes; order Mycobacteriales; family Mycobacteriaceae; genus Nocardia; species Nocardia carnea_A. Next base: position 20,019 of record NZ_JARWOV010000224.1, read on the forward strand.
GCTGTGTGAAGCCGACCTGATCGCGGAAGCCGCCCGTCCTTGGTTGGGGCAGGCCACATGAGAGAACGGAACAGGTGACCACGCAATCGGAATACGACACCGCGCTCTACTACGAAGCCGTCATCGACATCATCGGTAGTCTGATGGCGCAGTGCACCGCGGTCCAAGCTCGCGCCGAGCATGCCCACGACTTCGTAACCTGGACCGATATGGGTGCCCAGCGCCGGGCATATCTGGCAACCTCGGAAACTTTCGACCCGGCCGACACTGCTGGGACAGCTGATGCGATCCGCGAATACGGAACTCGGCTGACTCGCAAGGTGGAAGCATCGCGCGCCCGCCTGCCCGCCCACCGGGATCCGTCGAGCTACCGACTCGACCGAGAGCAGCACTCCGCGATTTTCACCGAACATATCGCTCCGGAAACCCTGCTGGGTTTCGAGCCCGCACACCAGCCGGTCGCAGTAATAGTACTGGGGACTCCGGGGTCCGGGAAAACCACCGTCATCCGACAGTTACAGGACAGCTGGAACGGCCCTCCACCGGCGGTGATCGATCCGGAATTGTATCTCGCCTACCACCCATACAGCTGGGACCTGGTCCTGGCCGACGACCGGAATGCGGCCGAGGTGCTCATGGCAGACGCTCTCGGCTGGACCATACTGGCCGCCGACTTCGCTGTTTCCCAGCGCTACCACGTCCTGCTGGAGATCGGCACCGGATCACCCGAGCACACCACCGTATTCACCGAGATCTTCCGGAATGCCGGATATCGCGTGGAGCTACAAGTGGTCGCGATACCCGAACCGATCAGCACCCTGCACGCGCTCCTGCGCTATCACTGCCGCCACGGCAACTGGGGGGCTATACCGCTGTGAAGGTCTTCCCGGGAGCGATCCCACCCGGCAAGGGCCGAGGTGCTCCTGCGCGGTGCGGCGGGTGCGGCGCCGAGCTGTCGACGAAGGACTGTGCGTGTAGGGTGCTCCGGCATAACGAACGGGTGCGAGGTGACCACGATGAGTGATGAGAATATCGCCGATCCGGCTCGTCATCTGGTGAGCTTGTACCGCTACGAAGGCACCGGCAGAATCCCGATCTCCTTCGATGAGGAAGCTGCCGATATCCGCCGGGAGCTGGCTGCCGACCGGCCGGTGCGCGGCGAATCCCAGCCGGTGGTGATCACCGAACTACGTGCCATGATCATCGGCAGCCTGCTGCGGGAACTGGCAGCCCGCCTCGGTGCCGGCCCGGCCGGCCGGAACCTGGCCGCGATCGCCGGTGAGCTCGCCGATGAACTGATCGATCAGACCGTCGCCGGCAGGCAATAGTTCACATTCCGCTACCCCCTCGCCCGGATGGGAGCGGGCCGTAGGAAGCTGTCCGCCGGGAGGGCAGTCGCGTTGCGGGCGTGCGTTACCGGTGACGCAGAAGTTGGTCGATTCTCCCCGCCGAGCTGGATCCCCGCTTGTGGGAATCGGGCAGGCCTGTGTCGGTGGAAGTATTTGGCCCAGCGATAGGTGATGACCTGGCCCGTCGATAGGTCCTGCTGTGAGCTGGTGGGCAGGATGAGCGGGGAGGATCCGGAACTGCCCGAGGACGTGGACGAGCAGGCACCGGATATCGGGTTCCGGCTCGATTCGTCCGATGCGGGTTCGCAGAGGACATGGCGATCGGGCGCTCCGGCAATGATGAGGATCGGTGATGGCGAACAGGCTCGAAGTCGACTCGGCCTTGCTCGGGGACGCGGCGAAATCGGTTGCCGAGGTCGAGGTGGCCGCTGGTCCGGTGCCGGTTGTCGATGATGTGGAAGAGATAGGCCGGGCCGCAGGCCGTGGTCGGAGTGGTCCTCCGATTCTCGGTTCCGATTGGTGATGTAGGTGGCTATTCCGTTTCCGCCGGCGGATTTGGCGGGTTTGCTGGGTTGGGTGGGTGGTAGTGAGATCCCGGTGGGGAACGAGGATTTCGCCGAGTTCATGCGGGAGGGTT
>NZ_JARWOV010000225.1 GCF_029868855.1 Nocardia carnea
GCGCCCCCCCCCCCCCCCCCCCCACCCCCCGCGCCCCCCCCCCCCCCCCCCCCCCCCTCAAACCCCGGGGGGCCGCGGCCCCCCCCCCCCCCCCCCCCGGAAAAGTTCCGCCCCGGTAATTTCCGAGTCCTCGAGATCAGCTTCAGCTGACGCCGAATCCGGCGATATCGGCCGCCGCCGTCCCTCGACGGCGTTATGATCCGGACGCGCTCGGGTCGTGGCACATTGCGAGCTAGATCGGAGAAATCAGATGACCGATGTCCTGCCTCCCGTCGGCACAACACAATCCGATACGGTGGCCACGCTCGCCGGTGTGCTGCTCGGCGAACGTGAGGGTGCTGTCCGGATACGGGTCGCGGACGGGACGTGGACCTTCGACCGCTGCGATGTACTCGGGATCCGGGAATACGACGGCCGGTCCAGCGAACCCGCGGGCGCGGTACTGGTCGATATCCGGCCCGGCGCCACCGCCGATTTCACCCGTCGGCTGCGCATCGATGTCGGCGAACGGCCGCTGACGCTGGCGGCGCCGCCGTCTCCGGCCTTCGGCGATACCCAGCTACGCCGGCTCACCGAAACCTGGGCGCGGCGACTACACCTCGCCGATTCCCCGCACCATCCCGCGACCTTCACCTTCGCGCAAACCCGGTCGCACAACAGCAGCGATGACGGTGTCCACTGCGACAGTCTCGACTGAGCGGCCGCCTCGATGACCACCCGGCAGGGGTCGGTCCTCATCGTCTCCGAATCCGATGATCTGCACGCCGCGGCCATGCAGGCCACGCTGCGAGAGCAGTACGGCGTCAACACGCTACGGTTCGACCTCCGCGATTTCCCCCGGGAATCGGGCAGTTTCCGGCTGGACCGATCCGCGAGCACGCGTTCGCTGGCGGGGCTGGCCGAGCTCGACGATATACGGGCGGTGTGGTGGCGGCGGCCGCATCCCAGCCGGGTCCCGGCCGGCGTCCGGGCCGACGACGACGCCTATCGGCAGGCCGAATGCGATGGGTTCGCGCAGGGCCTGCTGTGGTCGCTACCGGCGCGGTGGGTCAACGATCCCGGCCACGACCGGCTCGCCCACCGCAAGATCGTACAACTCGATACGGCCCGGCGGGCCGGCTGCGCGATCCCGGAAACCCTCGTGACCAACGACCCCGGCGAGGCCCGCGAATTCATCGAAACCAGTGCGGGCCGGGTCGTTTTCAAACGTACCGGTACCTCCCGGGCAGAATTCGCCGAGACCCGGCTCGTCGAATCCGCCGACCTGCACCGGCTCGGTGCGATCCGCTGGGCGCCGACGATCTTCCAGCGGTATATCGATCCCGAATGCGATCTGCGCGTGGTCTGGGTGGACGGGCAGGAATGGGTGGTCCGGATCGATTCCCGCGCGGGTGCGGGGCGCGTGGACTCCCGGCTCGATGTCTCGGTCGACTTCTCACCCGCCCGGCTACCGGCCGCGGTCAGCAAATCGCTGGCCACCCTGATGGGCGCGCTCGGACTCGGCTTCGGCGTGCTGGATCTGCGGGTGGGTCTCGACGGCGAGCATTATTTCCTCGAGGTCAACCCGCAGGGACAATTCGCCTATCTCGAGATCAAGACCGGATTGCCGATCTTTGCCAGTCTGGCAGGTCTGCTCGCCCACGGTGACAGCACCGTTCCCGGCTGGTGACCCGGCGCCCCGGCACACCCGGCCTCGCGCCGCCGGGTCGATATCCGGCGGCGGGGCCTGCGAATACGGTGCGGCTAGCGGGCTTTACGGCGGTTCGCGCCACCACGGCTGCGGAGTTGCACATGCGACTCCGTCAGCACGTTGTGGATGAAGCCGTAGGAACGCCCGGTCGCGCGTGCCAGCGACCTGATGCTCGCCCCTGCTTCGTATTGCTTCTTCAACTGGGTCTGCAGGCGGTCGCGTGACTTTCCCGTGACGCGGGTGCCTTTACCCAATGTGCTCTTGCTCTGTACCGGCCTGTCGCCCATGGCTTCCTCCGAGTCGCCGAGCAGCGTCACTCTCAGGCTAAGCATTCGGCGAGCATCCGGCAATGAGTTCTTGTGATGAAACTCACGCGAGCTGAATCAATTCCAGGTACTCGGCCGACCAATGGTCCTCGGTGCCGTCCGGGAGCAGGATCACCCGCTCCGGATTCAGGGCTTCGGCGGCTCCGGGATCGTGGGTGACCAGGACTACCGCGCCGGCGTAGGTGCGCAGCGCGTCGAGGACCTGTTCGCGGGAGATGGGATCCAGATTGTTGGTCGGTTCGTCGAGCAACAGCACATTGGCCGCCGAGGAGACGAGCCCGGCCAGCGCCAGCCGGGTTTTCTCACCGCCGGACAGTGTGCCCGCGGGCTGGTCGAGCTGCGGTCCGCTGAACATGAAGGCGCCCAGCAGGCCGCGCAATTCCTGCTCGCCCGCATCGGGTGCCGCATGCCGGATGTTCTCCCATACGGTGGCCGAATCGTCGAGGGTGTCGTGCTCCTGGGCGAAGTATCCGACCTTCAGCCCGTGACCGGGTACCAGCGAGCCGCCGGTCGGTTCCTCGGTGCCGGCGAGCAACCGCAGCAGGGTGGTCTTACCGGCACCGTTGAGGCCCAGTACCACCACGCGGCTGCCACGGTCGATGGCCAGGTCGACCCCGGTGAAGATCTCCAGCGAACCGTAGACCTTGGTGAGATTCTCCGCCGTCAACGGGGTCTTACCGCAGGCCGCCGGTTCCGGGAACTTGATCCGCGCGACCTTGTCCGCGACGCGCACCTCGTCCAGTTCGGCGAGCAGCCGATCGGCGCGTTTGGCCATGTTCTGGGCGGCAACGGCTTTCGTGGCCTTGGCGCCCAGTTTGGCGGCCTGGGCCCGCAGCGCCGAGGCCTTCTTCTCGGCGTTGGCACGTTCCCGGCGGCGGCGCTGTTCATCGGTGGCCCGGGCGTCGAGGTATTTGGTCCAGCCCATGTTGTAGACATCGGCTTCCCCGCGGACGGCGTCGAGGAACCACACCTTGTTCACGACATCGGCGAGCAGGTCGACATCGTGGCTGATCACGATGAGCCCGCCGTCGTGGTTCTGCAGGAACCCGCGCAGCCAGGTGATCGAGTCGGCGTCCAGATGGTTGGTGGGCTCGTCCAGCAGCAGGGTGGTGTCGGACCGTCCGCCGCTGCCGTCGGAGGCCGCGAACAGAATGCGGGCCAGCTCGATTCGGCGCCGCTGACCGCCGGACAACGTCCGCAGCGACTGGTCCAGCACCCGGTCCGGCAGGCCCAGGCTGTGGCAGATCCGGGCCGCCTCACTTTCCGCGACGTAGCCGCCCAGCGCGGAGAAACGATCCTCGAGGCGCCCGTACTTGCGTACGGCCCGCTCGCGTTCGGTTTCGTCGGCCAGTTCGGCCATGAGCGCCTGCTGTTTCTCCATATCCCGGATCAGCGCGTCCAGGCCGCGGGCCGACAGCACCCGGTCCCGGGCCAGCACATCGAGATTGCCCTCGCGCGGATCCTGCGGCAGGTAGCCGATATCACTCGACCGCGTGATCGTGCCGGCGTACGGTTCGCCTTCCCCGGCCAGGATGCGCAGGGTGGTGGTCTTCCCGGCACCGTTACGGCCGACCAGGCCGATCCGGTCGCCGGCCTGCACCCGCAACGCCGGTCCGGGCGCGGACAGCAGGGTACGGACGCCGGCCCGGACCTCGAGGTCGGTCGCGGTGATCACAGATATCTCCTCGGCAGCAGGTTGGGGGCGATGGCCCGGCGGGTTCGGCAGGAGGAACTTTCCACCCATGATCGGCCGTATCCGGACACGGAACCACCGATTTTACCTGCCCGCGCGGTGGCCCCGCCCGTTGCGGCCTCCGGCCCCGCCGCTGCCGACCGGTAGCCGGATCGGACACGGTAACGTGCCCGGCTATGAGCACCGATCTGTTGGGTAAGAGCGCGCTGGTCTCCGGGGCCAGCCGGGGTATCGGCTACGCGGTGGCCGCGGAGCTGCTGAACCGGGGCGCGAACGTGCTGATCACCGCGCGCAAACCCGAACCGCTGGACAAGGCGGCCGCCGAACTGCGCGGGTTGGGGCATCAGGGCGAGGTCGTCGCGCTGGCCGGCAATTCCGGCGACGCCGAGGCCCGGACGGCCGCGGTACAGCGGGCGGTCACCGAATTCGGGTCGCTGGACATCCTGATCAACAACACCGGTATCAACCCGGTGTACGGGTCCCTCATGGAGGCCGATCTGGACGCGGTCCGCAAGATCTTCGATGTGAACGTCGTCGCCGCCCTGGGCTACATCCAGGAGGCGTACAAGGCGTGGATGGGAGAGCACGGGGGCGCGGTGGTGAACGTGGCCAGCGTCGCGGGCCTGCGCTCCACCGGGGTGATCGCCGCCTACGGGGCTTCCAAGGCCGCGTTGATCCGGCTCACCGACGAACTCGCCTGGCAGCTGGGCCCGAAGATCCGGGTCAACGCGGTCGCGCCCGGGGTGGTGAAGACCAGTTTCGCGGATGCGCTGTACTCGGCCGACGAGGACGCCGCAGCGCAGGTCTATCCGATGAAGCGGCTCGGTTCGCCGGAGGATGTGGCCCGGTTGATCGCGTTCCTGGCCTCGGACCAGGCACAGTGGATCACCGGTGAAACGGTGCGTGTCGACGGCGGCCTGCTGTCGACCGGCGGAATCTGAGCCACGGGAGCTATCCCGGTTCGCGCACCACGGGCCGCGACGCGATCTACGCGCTGTCGCGGCCCGTGGTCGTTCGGCCGCCGGTACACCGGCCGGTCTCAGGACCGGTGCGGCAGGTTCTGCAAACGCACCTGACCGCGGGCGACGAGCCGCCCGTCGTCGTCGGTGACCACGACCTGCCACAGCTGCTGCATCCCGCCCCGATGGATCGGGGTGGCCTCGGCGGTGAGTTTGCCGTCGCGTACGGCCCGGAGAAAATCGGTGGAGTTGTTGACCCCGACCACGACTCCCCGATCGCCGTACCAGGCAGCGCCGCCGGTGCTGGCGAGTGTTTCCACGACAGTGCACAGCACGCCACCGTTCTGGATCCCGGCCGGCTGATGGTGGCGCGGGGTGACGATCCATTCGCCACATACCCGATCCGGGCCGAGTTCGGTCATCCGCAGACCCAGCAGGTCCGCGAACGTCCCCTTGTTGATCTCGTTCATCTCCTCGGGGCTCAGATCGGCCATCGACTGCGGGAGCCGGGTTTGCTGTTCCGTCATGTATCAACAATCGCATGGTGGCCGCGAGCCGGGCGGAACCGGTCACCCGAAAGAAAGCGGCGGGCCCCCACCGGGGGTGGTGTGCGCCGCGCGGTTGGGTCGGGGGGGACCCCCGCCCACGGGGCTCGCCCGCGGTAAATCCGAGCAGTACACGGGTGCTGAAACCGGCCGCGGCCGCGTCCAGGGCGGTGGCCCGGACACAGTGATCGGTGGCGATACCGACGATATCCACCGAGGTGATACCCCGGTTA
>NZ_JARWOV010000226.1 GCF_029868855.1 Nocardia carnea
GAGCCGTTCGTTCCGCGACCACTCCCGGCCCTCCCCCCCCCCCCCCCGGGCCGGCCGGTCCCCCCCCCGGCCCCCCGGCCCCGGTTTCTCGTAATGGCGATGTCCTGCGACTTTCCCGACCCGTTGTGCGGTACGACCGCCGATGGTCGATCATCTACGGCATGCCGGATCAAAACGCAGCTGTTCTCGCCCTGCACTGGCAGGTGAATGTCATTCGGCCCGAAGGCTTCTTCGGCCCGATGCTCGCCGAACCGGTGGCCGCCGGCGGAGTCGTGCAACGGGCCGCCGAATTCCACAAACAGGCCGCTGAACTGGGGTTGCCGATCGTCTTCACCCGGTTCACCGTCCCCGAGGACGAGGGTCGGCTGGTGCGCAACACCGGGTTCATGGAATCGGTCGGCGCGGCGCAGCACGAGTTCCGGCCGGACGCCGCGGGCAGCCGGCTCATCGACGAGATGGCCGAGCAGGCCGACCATATCGTCGACAACCAGAAGCTTTCGGGTCTGGCCGGTAACGACCTCCCCCGCTGGCTGGTGGAAAACGATATCGACACTTTGTTCCTCACCGGTGTCGCGACCAACCTCACGGTCGAGCAGACCGCGCGTCACGGCACCGATCTCGGCTTCACGGTCTACACAGTCGCGGATTGTGTGGCCGCGGCCGATCCGCAGGTGCACACCGCATCGCTGTCCAATATCGCGCTGACCAGTGCGGGCCTGCGCACCACAGCGGACGCCTTCGACCGGCTGTAACCGCCGGATACTTCAGATCATGTTCTTGTCGGTCATCCAGCGCATCACCTGCCAGCCGCAGAAAACCGGGATCCAGCAGGTGAGCACTCGATAGAGCAGAACCGACGGCACCGCGACCTCGGCCGGCAGGCCGAACGCGGCCAGGCCACCGATCAGCGCCGCCGGGGGCCCGCCCCCCCCCCCCCCCGGGGGGGGCGGGGGCGGGCGCGGGGGGGCCGCGCCGAGCCCACGCGTGTGGGGCACCGCCGACCCGAGAGGAGCGACCGAGCGATGAAGGTTTTCGTCACCGGCGCCACCGGGGCGCTCGGTAGCCGAACCGTCCCGGCCCTGATCGGTGCCGGTCATACGGTTACCGGGCTGGCCCGTACTC
>NZ_JARWOV010000227.1 GCF_029868855.1 Nocardia carnea
TGCTGCGGCCGTGAACGAACTACGTCCCGATATCGTGGCCCATGTCGGTGATATCGCCGATGGCCCCGTGGAGCTGCGACGTGGGCAGGCGGCCCCGCTCGCCACCATGGAGGCCGGGCTCGCCAGGGTCTATGTCACCGGAAATCACGAGTACCTCGGAGAGGCGCAGGGCTGGCTCGACTACATGGATTCGATCGGCTGGAAAACTCTGCACAACGAGCATGTTGTCGTTGAGCGCGGCGGTGACCGCCTCGTACTTGCGGGCGTCGACGACGCTACGGCGGAGTCGGCGGAACTGAGTGGTCACGGCGCGGACTTCGACGATGCCCTGGCAGGAGTCGATCCCGGGCTGCCGGTGCTCATGCTCGCGCATCAACCGAAGCAGGTTTTCGAGTCCGCGGCCGCCGGTGTCGACCTCCAGATCGCCGGCCATACCCACGGTGGGCAGATCTGGCCGTTCAACTACCTGGTCCGCCTCGATCAACCCACCGTTCACGGGTTGAGCCGACACGGTGAGCGGACACAGCTGTACACCAGCCGGGGCTCGGGTTTCTGGGGTCCTCCTTTCCGTATCTTCGCGCCCAGTGAAATCACGGTGATAACGCTTCATTCCGCGTGCACAGCCGGACCGGCATGCGTTTGATGCCGTGGATGAGTGCGCTGTGCCCGTATTCGGGTTCACCGAGTTCGACCGGCGGAACCTTGGTGATCAGCTCCCGGAACAGATGCTTCAATTCCATGCGGGCCAGCCAGGCGCCGAGGCAGTGGTGGGGGCCGCCGCCACCGAATCCGGCGTGGTGGTTCGGGTCGCGGGTGATGTCGAACGCGTGCGGATTGTCGAACGCCGACTCGTCGCGGTTGGCGGAACTGTAGAACATCACGACCTTCTCACCTGCCGCGATAGGGGTTCCGGCGAGCTCGGTGTCGCGGGTCGCCCGGCGGGCGAAGTGCACCACCACGCTGCCCCAGCGGATGAATTCCTCGATGGCGGTGTTCATACGCCCGTCGAGATCCTCGCGCAGCCAGTCCATCTGGGTCGGATGCTCCACGAGCGCTTTGAAGGCATGGGAGGTGGTCTGTTTGGTGGTGTCGTTGCCTGCGGCGGAGATCAGCACCATGAACGCGCCGATATCCTCATCGCTGAGGCGGTGCCCGTCGAATTCGGCGGCGATCATCGCAGTCATGAGGTCGTTGTGCGGTTCCGCACGGCGCTTCCGGGCCAGGTCGGTGCCTGCGGAGTGGAGGATGCCGATCTGCTTGTAGAAGAACTCGGCGCGCTCCTCGAGGCTGGTGTACTCGAGGTCGGTGGTGCCGAACAGGGCTTCGGTGGCGAACGCGACCGCCTCGCGGTCGGCCTCGGGGATGCCGATCATCTGCGAAATCGTTTGCATAGGCAGTTTCCGGGAGACCGCGTCGACGAAATCGAGGGTTTCGCCGGTCCGCAGATCGGCGACGAAATCGTCGACGATCCGGGCGGCATTGTCGCGGACCTGCTCCTCCACCCGCTGGATCTGGCGCGGAGTGAACGCCGAGCTGATCAACTTCCGGTAACGGGTGTGCCGGGGCGCGTCCAGGGCGATGAAGAATTTGGTGCTGTATTCGACATCGGGCGGCATATACCCCAGGGTCGTGCCGTCTTCCGAGGAGAAGATCTCCGGGTCCCGGCTGACCTGCACGACATCCCGGTACCGGGTCACAGCCCAGAAACCGGGATCGGGATCGGCGAAGATCAGGGAATCCGGCGGGGCATGCCAGGTGAGGCTCTCGGCCGCGCGCAACCGGGCGAACGCCGCCTCCCGGCCGTCGAAATCCTTTTCCCAGAACTCGTAACTGGAGATATCGACCTCATGATGGGGCCGCGTGGACGCCGCGCCTGTCAGTGCCATGACCGCCTCCGAACCGAGTGTGCTCTCCCCATGGTGGCACTCCTGCGCGTCGGGGGCACGGAATCGACCTGGACACCGAGCCGGGGCCGGCGGTGCGCGGTCGGGATCGGCGATTTCTGACATTCGAGGCGCCGGTGACGCGCCGACTGTGGTTTCTGCGCGCAGAGCGAAATCCATGTAGCGCAACCGGTTGTTCATAGGGTTGTATCTGTGCTTGACTCGGGTAGCGGACCGATCGCCGGCACACCTGTTCCCCGCCGGTCCGTCTCGGTTCACACACATCGCACATTCGAGGGCAGCGTAGAGATGATCAGGAACTGGAAAGAAACATCAATCGTCGGAACCAACTGTGACCTGCCGGTTCTGGATACCGTCGACGTTCTGGTCGTGGGCGGCGGCGCTGCTGGTGTCGCGGCCGCGACGGTGGCGGGTGAGGCCGGCGCCAGTGTGGTCCTGGTCGAGAAGTACGGATTCTGTGGTGGTGCCGCCGTGGCCGGGATGTCCGGCACCATCTGCGGAATGTACGCGGCGTCGGAGACACCCGGTTCGCCCGTGCAGGTTGTGCAGGGCTTTTCCGAGCGGTTCTCCGTCGAATTGACCGAACGAGGTGGTCTGACAGCGCCGCAGATGTATGGCAAGACCTGGACCGCTGCGCACGATCCGCTGGTCTGGCGCGAGGTTGCGGAATCGATGCTACTCGATGCCGGCGTGCGAATTCTCTTCCATACCACCGTGGTCGGTGTGATCATGGATGGGGCGTCCCACGGCGGGGTGGTGGTGGAGTCGACTGCAGGTCGCTCCTTGATTCGGGCGCGGCGCACGATCGACGCCTCGGGTGATGCGGCGGTCATCGCCCGCGCCGGCCACCGATACACATACGGGGACAGCGGACGTATTCAGAATCCGACGATGTTCTTCCGCGTCGCCGGTGTCGATATCGACCGCTTTCTCGACTTCTACGGTCACGACACGATCTGCCCGCCGGAAGTGTCCGCCGACATCGTCGCCGCGCGAGAAGGGGGGCTCGATCTTCCCCGGCAGAAGATCTGGATCTTCCGGACACCGCGCCGGGGGGAGTTGATGGTCAACGCCACTCGTCTGGTCGGGTTCGACGGCCGCATGCTCAACGTCGTCGACCCGGTTGATTTCACCGAGGCGGAGATCGGAGGACGTCGTCAGGTCCGCAGTTATGCCGAATACCTGAAGCTGCGGATACCCGGATGCGAGAACAGCTACGTCGTCGACACCGGCACGGAGGTCGGGATCCGGCAGACCCGCACGATCGCGGCGGTGGAACGGCTCGCCAATACCGATGTGCTCGAGCATCGTAAGCGCCCCGATGGTATTGCGCGGGTGCCCTGGCCGATCGAACTGCACGACGGTGACGCGCCGAAACTGCACTGGATCCTCGACGACTTCTACGAGGTTCCGTTCGGCGCGCTGATTCCCGAGGTGGGGGACAACATCATCGTTGCCGGCCGCTGTCTGGGTGCCGAGCACGAAGCGCTGGCCTCTGCCCGGGTGACCGCCCAATGCTTCGAGTACGGGCATGCGGCAGGGGTCGCGGTGCAGCAGTCGCTTCAGCGTGATGTGCCCCTCCGGGAGATCCGCGGCGAGGCTGTCCGCGAGCAGATGGCGGCCAACGGCAGTGACCTGTAACGCGCCGGCGCGTGCGCTGCAAAAGGTCTGGGCGGCCTCCACCCGGAGACCGCCCAGACCTTGTTGTGCGTGGCTCAACGGCCGGTGAATCGGGCCGGCCGTTTCTGAACGAATGCGGCGATGCCCTCCCGGCCGTCCTCGGAGGCGAACAGCTCGAAGAGCAGGCCCTGCTCCAAGGCGTAACCGGGTCCGCGGTTTCCGGGGATCGCTGCCGCGGCATAGCCGACGGCCTTTTTGATGGCCGCGATCGCCAACGGGGATCGCCCGGCAATGTCGGTGGCCAGTGTTCGCGCGGTCTCGGTCAGATCGTCGAGAGCGCAAATCTGGGAGACGATGCCGGCCTGAGCGGCCTCGGCAGCGCTGAGGCGGCCCGCGGTCATGATCAGATGACGCGCCCGGTTCGGGCCGATGAACTGGGGGAGGCGCTGGGTCCCACCCCAGCCCGGCAACAGGCCGAGAGAGACTTCCGGCAGGCCGAAGGATGCCGATTCGGCTGCGATCACGATATCGCAGGCGAGGACGATTTCGAATCCGCCGCCGAGCGCCAAACCGTTCACTGCGGCGATCACGGGCTTGTCGAAGGTATCGATCCGGTCGCACAAGTCGTTGCAGGCGTGCGTGAACGCGGCGAACCGAGCGGCATCTGCCTTCTCGTACTGGGCGATATCGGCGCCGGCGGCGAACGCCTTCCCGCTGCCGGTGACCACGACGGCACGTATATCGGGATCCTCGGTGACCGTGTCGAGGGCCTCGTTGAACTGCTGGACCATTGCCGAATTGAGGGCGTTGAACTTCCGCGGCCGGTCCAGGGTGATGGTGGCCATGCCGTCACCGATATCCAGCACGATGAAATTTTCCTCAGTTGTTGTGGACACGAACAACTCCTTCCTGTGCGAGTGCGTCGATCTCGTCGTCGTTGAGCCCGAGTGCGCTCAAAATGGACTCGGTGTGTTCACCCAGAGCGGGCGGCAGGGTGCGGGCGGCCGGTGTCCGGCCGTCGTAACGGATCGGGTGAGCCAGTACCTTGACCGGCCCGCTGCCGGGGTAATCGAATTCGAGAAAGCTGTTGTTGTGCAGCACCTGCGGGTCATTGATGACGGCTTCGTAGTCATTGACGGGGGCGAACCAGACCTTGTGCTCGGTGAAGCGAGCCGCCCACTCCTGGGTTGTCCGCTCGGCGAGGTGCCGAGAGATCCGTTCGTTGATCTCCTCGCGGCGGTTGTACTCGTCGTCCGCGGCGATCGTGGTGAACCAGTCGTCGCCGAACGCCTCGGCCAGGATCGACGGGGCGGTGATCGACACGGTGATGTGCCCGTCCGCGGTGCGGTAGATCCCGTAGGGCGCCTTGTAGTAGCGCGACCCGATACCGGTCGGACTCGGCTCACCGCGGAAGCCGTTGAGATAATAGGAGAGCGGTTCGATCTGCAGGTCGAGGGCGGCGTTGAGCAGATTGCTCTCGACTCTGCATCCCTTGCCGGTGCGTTCGCGGCCGAGGAGGGCGCCGAGTATGCCGAACGCACCCAGGACTGCACCGTGCTGATCGATGACGGAGGCGCCCACCGCGGTGGGTGACGAGCCGGCGCTGCCGGTCGCGTGTGCGAGCCCGGACAGCGACTGCAACAGCAGATCCTGGCCCGGCCGATCGCGGTACGGACCGGCGGAGCCGTACCCGGACAGCGAGCAGTACACCAGTTGCGGATTGCGGGCCGACAGTTCCTCGTAGCCGAACCCGAGCCGCTCGAGGGCTCCCGGCCGGAAACTCTCGATGAGCACGTCGGCGTCGTCGATCAGCTTCAGCAGAACCTGCTTGGCCTTCTCGGATTTCAAGTCGATCGACAGACTCCGGACGTTCCGGTTGCCGAGCAGGAAGAAGACGCTGGCATCGCCGACATAGGCGTCGGGCCCGGACCAACTGCGCTCGAATGCCCCGGCGGGAGATTCGATCTTGACTACGTCGGCACCGAGGTCCGCGAGCAGCTGCGTGGCCGACGGTCCCTGCAGGAAATGGGTAAAGCTGACAACGCGAATTCCGGACAGCACGGACCCTCCCGAGCACGAGTGTGAATGACCCGCTCGCATCGACCTGTGCGCTGCGAGTTCTGGGTCGGTTGGTAACCCCGACCGTGTCCCGGTGCGAGGCGGTTGATACCTGAGGCAGTTAAGCACGGCAGAATCAGATGCGCAACCGGTTGTTCACTGGACTTCGTGCTCTTTGTACGACGTCGGGTGCGGGGAACTCGGTCGTCGGCCGAGGTGCGGAAAGCCCGCGTGCCACCGGAGGCGATATCGTGGTGTGTGCCCCGGTCCCGGGCTGTCGTGACGGTACCGGCACTTGTCGATATCCTGCTCTTATACTGGATCGTGATGGTGAGTCTCGATAACGTCGCACGCGCCGCCGGCGTGTCGAAATCTGTTGCGTCCAGGGCGCTCAACGGCGACGTCAATGCCCGGATCCGAGAGGAAACGCGCACTCGCATCCTCGAGATCGCCGATCAGCTCGGATATGTCCCGAACCGGCGCGCCATCGCACTGCGCTTCAATCGCTCCGGCGCCATCGCGCTGATCGTCCCGGACCCGAGCAATCATGTCTTCGCCGAGATGCTGGCCGGAATCCAGGAGGTTGCCACCCCGGCGGGGATCGATGTCCTCGTCGGCAATGTCGACCATGCGCCGGAGGGCCGCGATGCCGTACAGCGCCTGCTCAAGCAGGGGCGAGTCGACGGCATTCTGATCCAACGCCGCGAAGACTTCGATGACGACGAGCTTCGTGAAGTTGTTCCCGAGGGCATACCCACTGTTTTTGTCAACTGCCGACTCGACGACCGGATCGGATCGGTTATCCTGCCGGATATCGAAGGTGTCCGTATCGCGACCGAACATCTGATAGACCTCGGTCACCGCGACCTCGGCTTCATCGGCGGGTCCCCCTTGCACGACGCCGCCATCCGTCGCCGAATCGGTTTCGAGGAGACACTGGCGTCACACGGCCTGGTGTCACGGCCGGAATGGGTACAGGAGTTCGGCTGGGAGGCTCCCGATGGGGCGGCCGCGGTCGATGCCATCCTCGGTCGGCCCGATCGTCCGACCGGACTGGTGGTGGCGAGTGTGAACGCTGCCGTGGGGGCGCTCTCTCGGCTACAGCGTGCGCAAGTGAAAGTGCCCGAGGAGATGTCGATCGTCGGGATCCACACCACCTGGGTGTCGGAGACGGTATTCCCGGCCATCACCACCGTGCGGATGCCGTTGTCGAAGATCGGCAGCCGGGCCGCCGAGATGCTTCTCGGGTATCTCGACGGGGGAGCGCTCTCCGATGTCACCATCGACGATCCCGCGCCCGAACTGCTGGTGCGCGGTACCTCGGTTGCTCCGGCGAAGGCGTGACCCGGAACCGGTCGGCCTGATCCTGGACGCGAAACTTTCTGTACTCGGCGCGGAAGCGTCTGCGGGGGCCGGGGTTTGCGCAGTTGTCTTGCCGGGTTCGTCCCGGCGGATTCGATGGTGACTTGTCGCTGCCCGGTGCGGGGCCCCGGTCCGTTCTGAGGTGGCGTAAGCGCCGCTGTGCGCTGTGCGCTTCTACTCCCCATGCCGGCAATCCTCGTGGCGGATGCGGGCGCCTTAGATGAACAACCGGTTGCGCAACGGGCCGGTGGGTGCTTTACTTGCCGCATCCGCCTTGTGACCGAGACCACCGTCAGGCGTCCGATCCCGCTCTTTTCGAAGGAATGCAATGAATCCTCCCGAGCGAACCTCATTGGCTTCGCAGTCGACCGAGGCACCCCAGCCGTCCAGCCGCGGCTTGGGCAAGGTAGTCGCCGCCTCGATGGCCGGAACTGTCGCGGAATGGTACGAGTTTCTGCTGTACTCCGCGGCTTCCGCGCTGGTCTTCGGCACCTTGTTCTTTCCGGAGACCGACAATGCCCTCGATGGTGTACTCAGTGCGCTGCTCATCTACGCGGTCGGATTCTTCGCCCGTCCCGTCGGCGGTGTGGTGTTCGGTCTGTACGGAGACAGATTCGGCCGCAAGAAGCTGCTCCAGGTCAGCCTTCTTCTGGTCGGGGTCTCCACGTTCGGCATGGGCTGCCTCCCCGGATTCGACAGCATCGGCTATTGGGCGCCGGGGCTGCTGGTGATTCTCCGCTTGATTCAGGGATTCGCGGTCGGTGGCGAATGGGGCGGTGCAGTTCTGTTGGTCAGTGAACACAGCTCCGGCCGACGCCGCGGATTCTGGGCGAGCTGGCCACAAGCGGGGCTTCCGCTGGGAAATCTCGTCGCGACGGTGGTTCTGTCCGTGCTTGCCTTCGTCCTGCCGGAATCGGCGTTTCTCGGTTGGGGCTGGCGACTGGCGTTCTGGCTCTCGGCAGTCGTCATCGTCATCGGCTACTACATTCGCACCCAGATCGAGGACGCGCCGATATTCAGGGAGTCGCAGAAGGCCGAAGAACAGCGCACCGAGAATCGGTCCGGTGTGTCGCAGGCGATTCGGCAATATCCGCGGCAGATCGCCATCGCGATGGGGCTACGTGTCGCCGAGAACATCCTGTATCAGATCGTAGTGACCTTCTCGATCACGTACCTGGCCTTCAAGGTGGAAATGGAGATCGAAAATGTCCTGGTGGTCATGTTGATTCCGCATCTTCTGCATTTCCTGATTATTCCGGTGATCGGCGGTCTCACCGATCGAATCGGGCGCAAACCTGTTTACGCGACAGGCGCGCTGCTGATGGTGGTGTGGGCATTCATTTCTTATCCCTTGATGAATACGGGAAGCATCGCGCTCGTGATCGTGGCGCTGACACTCGGACTGGCTGTTCATGCGTTGATCTACGCCCCGCAGGCTGCGATGATGTCCGAGATGTTCCCGACGCGGATCCGGTATTCCGGGGTATCGCTCGGCTATCAGGTGACTTCGATCTTCGCCGGTTCGGTCGCGCCGTTCATCGCGACCTACCTACTGCGGGAATATAATTCGTGGATCCCGATTGCGATCTACCTGGCAATCGCGGCGTGTATTTCGATGGTCGCAATTTCGGCCGCGCGCGAGACCCGGGGGATTTCCCTGCACGATATCGACGCGCGGGACCGGGAGCGATTTCCGTTGGGTGTGGACCAGCAGCGCCGATAGACATCCCGTAGCGCGCGAACCGTTCGATTGCAACGAAAGTACCTCGCTTACAGAGGAATTGGCGGAACAGCACACGCACGCAACCTTGCGACAGTGCACTCTCACGACCCTCTCGGGATAGCCCGCGTGGCCATTTCGACTGCAATACAGGAGGTAACCATGCCCATCGACCCACCTGTCTCCACCACGGGTGACGTATTGCCGGACAGCGATCGCGGCCGGCCCGGCCGGCTCAGAAGTCGCTTCGTACCCGGCACAACGCGGTGGGCTGTGCGCCGCGCCCAATGGACCGCGCTCGGGCGGTCGGTCGAGGATCAGGGAAGACCGCAGATCGCTATCGTCAATACTTCCTCACAGCTTTCTGTCTGTTTCGCCCACCTCGACGATATCGTCGAGGTGGTAGCCGAGGCGATCTGGGAGGCCGGTGGCCTGCCGCTCGAGATACGAACCGTCGCACCGAGCGATTTCGTCACCAGCGCCGGACGAAAAGCGCGATACCTCCTTCCCACCCGCGATCTCATCGTCAACGATGTGGAAGCGGCGGTGGAAGGGGCCGTCCTCGACGGAATGGTCTGCCTATCGTCTTGCGACAAGACGGCGCCCGCTCATCTCATGGCTTCGGCACGACTGGATATTCCCTCTATTCTGGTCATCGGCGGGTATCAACAAGGCGGCACTTACGCAGGCTGCTCGGTGGATATCGATACCGTCTACGAATCTGTCGGGGCCGTCCAGTCCGGTGAGATGACCGTCGAACAGCTCGGGGACCTGGCCGATGCTGCGATTCGAGGGCCGGGTGTCTGTGCCGGTCTGGCCACCGCGAACACCATGCATGTCCTATCCGAGGCCCTCGGAATGACGATGCCCGGGTCGGCGCCCATTCGAGCGAACTCCGATCGGATGCGCGAACGCGCTGCTGCTGCCGGCACTCGGATCGTCGAAATGGTCGCCGAAGGACTCACCGCACGAAAAGTGCTGACCGAAGCCGCGATCGAGAATGCCGTCGAGGTAGCTCTGGCTCTGGGAGGGTCGGTCAACTGTATTCGTCATCTCGCGGCGATTGCCAATGAAGCCGACCTCGATATGGATGTTGTCGCCACATTCGAGGAGCGTGCACGATCCGGCGTCCAGCTCGCGGCAATACGGCCGAACGGTACCGACCAGGTGTGGGATCTCGAGCGGGTAGGGGGCACTCGAGCCGCAATGAAAGCCCTGCTTCCACGCCTGAACGGCACAGCGTTGACAGTGACCGGCGACACCGTGACGGAGCGGGCCGAGACAGCACCGCGACCGGACGGCGCAGTGTTGCACGAACTCTCCGATCCCGTTCGCAACGAGAGCGGGTTGCTGATCCTTCGTGGTTCGCTTGCTCCTGACGGGTGCATCGTCAAAGTCGCGGGCGTCGGTAACGCACGCCGCCAGTTCTCGGGCCCGGCAAAGGTATTTCTGGGCGAAGACCAGGCGATCACGGCTCTCGGTGACCGGGGAATCGTGCCGGGTGACGTCATCGTCCTTCGCGGTATGGGGCCACGAGGTGGCCCGGGCACGGTATTCGCGGCCGGCTTCGTGGCGGCTCTCAACGGCGCGGGGCTTGGCGGTCAGGTCGCAGTGGTGACAGACGGCGAACTGTCAGGGCTCAATCACGGACTGGTCGTCGGCCAGGTCATGCCCGAAGCCGCGGACGGGGGGCCACTCGCCGGCGTGGAGCCCGGTGACATTATTTCCATCGATCTCGACAAACGCACGCTCGATACGGACCCGGTCCGCCCGGGAGCGCCCGTTCATTCCGGCACCCCGGGCCGCGAGCGCGGGTGGCTCGGCCAGTATGCCCAGCTGGTGGGTCCCATACAGCAGGGTGCGGTCCTCAGACGTCCGGTTTCGCAGTAGGCGTCGAGAAAGGAATCGAGACGTTGTCGACTACCTCAACTCAACCGCGGAAAGCCGCCATCGCCGCCCTCGTCGGAACGGTGCTCGAATGGTACGACTTCATCGTGTACGGCACTGCCGCCGCGGTAGTTCTCAACACACTGTTCTTTCCGTCCGAGAATCCGCTGGCCGGGACCCTGGCCGCCTTCGCCACCTACGCTGTCGGGTTCCTGGCCCGGCCCATCGGAGGGTTGATCCTCGGTCGGTTGGGTGACCGCGTCGGTCGCAAGAGGATCTTGGTTTCGACCCTACTGCTCATGGGCGGTGCGACGACGGCGATCGGCCTACTGCCGACGTATGCGACGATCGGTATCGCCGCGCCCATCCTGCTCATTGTCCTGCGCCTGATCCAAGGATTCGGAGCGGGCGGTGAGTACGCCGGCGCAGTGGTGCTGTCGGTCGAGCATTCGGCAGCCGGCAAGCGCGGTCTCGCGGGGGCATGGGCGCCACTCGGCTTCTCGATCGCCACCCTGCTTGCGAACGCCGTCTTCTACCTCTTCCTGCTCATGCCCGAGGAACAGTTCGAATCGTGGGGGTGGCGGATTCCGTTCCTTCTCGGTTCGGTGTGCGTTGTCGTCGGCTACCTCATCCGGCGCCGAGTAGAAGAGCCGCCCGCCTTCGAGAAGATGCAAGCACACCGCACCGCGCCACCGAAGCTGTCGCTGTTCGCGGCCTTCACCCAGCATCCGCGCAGCTTCCTCATCGTTGTGGGTACGCGGATGGGAGAGAACGGCTTCGCCTACCTTCTCCCCGTCTTCGGTGTCGCCTACGTATCCACGACCCTCGGGTTGGGCAACTCGGTGGCGTTGTGGGCAGTGATGATCGCCTCGGCTATTCAGCTGGTCACTGTGCCGTTCTATGGTGCGCTGTCCGACCGAGTCGGCCGGAAACCCGTCTACATCGCCGGAGCGGTCGGGTCCGGTCTGTGGCTCGCACCCTTCTTCATACTGACCGGGACAGGTTCGACAGGCGCGGTGATCCTGGCCTTCGCCATCGGTTTGGGATTCGCATACCCCGCCATGCTTGCCCCCCAAGCCGCCTGGTACGCCGAACTGTTCGATACAGAGTTCCGGTTGTCCGGCTTCGCGTTCTCGCGGGAAGTCGGCTCCGTTCTGGCCGGCGGATTGGCTCCGTTCATTGCTACCGCCCTGTTCGCATGGACCGGGTCGTGGTGGCCGATCGTCGGATACATGGCAGTGCTGGCGGTGATCGCACTGTTGGCGCTGTGGATGGGGCCGGAGACGTTGCACCGCGATCTGGACACGGCCGATGTCGAGCCGATAACCGATGTCGAGCCGATGGACGAGGCCCGGACGGTGCGCTGATCGGCCTCACTACCGTTGCCGCGGCCGGCTTTCCACCGGGCTGCCGGGCCACGGCTACCGAGGCCGGCGCTGTCGGTGAACTCGCCGCCACACCCGGCCGGGCGCAGGTCCGCGTGCCCGGCTCGGGTGCCGGTGGGCGTCTGATCGGTCCACTGATTGCCACCCTTCCTTAACTTAGTTAAGGTGGTGGCCTGGGGTGGGGAACCACCCGGGATCGAATCGTGGCGGCAGCGCTGAAACTGCCATCCGTAAAGGAGCTTTCGTGGACACCGCGCCGGACACCCACCTTCCACCGGGCACGACACGACACAGACGGTGGAACAAGCGCCTCGCCGCACAACTCGCCGCACTCCTCATCGGGAATCTGATGGCGGATACCGTGCTCGTGGCGCCGCTGCTCTTCCTCCCGCAGATACTCGAGCACTTCCAGACCGATCAGGCGGCCTGGATCAGCTCGAGCGCGGTGCTCGCCGGTGCGTTATGGGGCCCGCTGCTGGGCCGGAGCGCCGATCTGCGCGGCAAACGCCGGATGCTCGTCATGACGCTGCTCATCGGCTGCGCCGGCTCCGTCCTCTGCGTGATGGCTCCCAACCTGCTGGTATTCACCCTCGGACGCCTGGCCCAAGGCGCCGTCATCGCGTCGGTCTTCCTGTCTGCCACGATCGTCCGCGAACTCTGCGAACCACGGATCGCGATGCCCGCGGTCGGGATCGTTACCACCGGCACCGCAGTGCTCAACTTCGGCGCCGCCTTCGTGTACGAGAATTTGGTCGCCGAGCTAGGCTTCCGCGTCGTCTTCGTGACGGCAGCCGCACTCGGCGGCGCCGCCGCCGTCGCCGTCCGCGCCGTCATCCCCGAATCCACGACCAGGACGCCCGGCCGGCTCGACGTCGGCGGGGCCCTCCTGCTGGGCGCCGGCCTGGTCGCGGTGCTCGGCTATATCAGTCTGGGGCCGGAGATCGGCTGGTTCGGCGTGACCCCGTTCGCCCTCCTCGGCGCCGGTCTGGCCGCACTGGCGTACTGGGTACGGCACTCCCGGCGGACGGCCGATCCCGTGATCGATATCAGCAACCTCGGGCGGCCCCTCCTGTTCACGCTGCTCGTCATCGTGCTCGCTACGGGAGCGACGCAGAGCATGGACCAGCTCCTCGGCCTGATCGCCCAGGTCTCGCACGAGCAGCAGCTCGGCTACGGGCTCGATGCCCAGGGCATGCTGGGGCTGCTGTTCGGGGTTCCCGCCGTCGGGGTTGTCGTCGGTGGAGTGCTCTCGGGCTGGCTCGCGACCCGGATCGGACCGGCGGCGACGCTGGCCGTCGCGACGACAGTCGGTGCTACCGGCGCCGCCGGGATGTTCACCGGGGCGTCCTGGCTGCCCGCAGCGATCGCCTGCTCCTTTCTGCTGCAGTGCACGATGGGTGCGCTCCTGACCACCGGCTTCAACCTGGCGGGGACGCTCGTGCCGGCCGATCGCCAGGCCGCGGTCTCGAGCATGGTCTCGGTTGTGGGCGCGTTCGGCTCGGTGGTCATGACGTTTGTGGGTGCCGCCGTGCTCTCGTCCACCCGGACGATCGTCGACGGGGTGGCGGTGAACTCCGCGACGGGCGTGTACAGCTACATCGCGCTCGCGACCGCCACGCTGGCCACCGCCACCGTGCTCGCCGTCGGCCTGACCCGCCGACGATCGTCCCGGGACACTGCCCCCGATGGCCGTCCGTGCTCATGAGCGCTCGGTGAACTGCTGTGTGCCGACCATGGTGAGCAGGTCCAGCTTGTCCGCGGAGTCGGTGCCGGGGGCCTGGGTGAACCAGAGCAGCCGTTGCCGGCCGTCTTCGCTGAACAGATTGAGGCAGTTGACTTCGATCAGGCCGAGAGCCGGGTGGTTGATACGTTTGCGGTCGTTTCGCCGGAATGCCACCTCGTGAGCCGTCCATTTCGCCGCGAACTCGGGGGCGCAACTCAGCAACTCGGAGATGAGCGAAGCCGCTTCGGAATCCGCCGCGGAGCGACGGCCGGCGGCGGCCCGCAGATCGGCGACGAACGCCCGGGACTGGGTCTCGTGGTCACTCTCGGGGTAGAGCCGCCGGGCTCCGGGATCGGTGAACCATCGGTAGACAAAGCTCGCCGCCCTGCCGTGCCAGCCGGACTGATCGCCGAGCAGCGCGACGGCCGCCGCATTCTGTACCAGCGTGACGTGCAGATCGGTGATCACCTGGGCAGGCGTCGCGACCAGCCGGGTGAGCAGGTCGACCATTCCGGGGTAAACCTGCGAACTCGCGGTTCCGTCGCGCGGCACCGGACGATCGGCGAGGTGGTAGATGTGGGCACGTTCGTCGGCGGTCAGCCGCAAGGCGCGTGCCAGGGCCGCCAGCATCTGTTCCGACGGTTGCGACCCGGCCCCGCGCTCGAGCTCGTTGTAGTAGTCCACCGAAGCTCCGGCGAGTTGGGCCACCTCGTCGCGACGGAGTCCGCGCACGCGCCGTCGCGGCCCGGGCACGAATCCGGCCTCCTCGGGCCGGATGCGCTCGCGCCGGGACCGCAGGAAAGCACCCAGCTCGGCATACTTCGCGACGCTCATGACATCCAGTCTGCGGCACGTCGGGCCGGCGACACAGGGGATGACGTCCCCTCGTACCCGCCGCCCGCGCCGTCGATAGTGAAGAAACATGACATCCACCGACACCGCATCAGGAAAGACCGGGCGGGTTGCCGTCGTCACCGGAGGGTCCCGTGGCATCGGGCGGGCGATCTCGCTCGAGCTGGCGGCCCGCGGCAGCACCGTTGTCGTCAACTACACCGGCAACGCCGCCGCTGCTGAGGAAGCCGTAGCCGCCATCTCCGCGGCGGGTGGCACCGCGATTGCGGCCCAGGCCGACGTCGCCGACGAAGGCGCTGTCTCCGCACTGTTCGACCGCGCCGAGGCCGAGTTCGGAGGCGTCGACGTCGTCGTCAATTCCGCGGGCCGCCTCGCCCTGTCCACCATCGCCGATCTCGATCTGCATGTTCTCGACGAGATTCACCGCGTCAACATCCGCGGCACCTTCGTTGTGGCCCAGCAGGCTGCGCGGCGGCTGCGCGACGGCGGCTCGTTCGTGAGCTTCTCGACATCCGTGGTCGGCGCCCAATTCCCCACCTACGGTGCCTATGCCGCCAGCAAAGGCGCCGTAGAAGCGGTCACCCTGATCCTGGCCAGGGAACTGCGTGGCCGCAATATCACCGTCAATACCGTGGCTCCCGGCCCGACCGCGACCGCGATGTTCCTCGACGGGAAGACCGAGGAACAGATCACCACGCTGGCCGAGAATCCGCCGCTCGAACGCCTGGGCACACCGGAGGACATCGCCCGCGTGGTCGCCTTCCTCACCGGTTCCGAGGGGCACTGGATCAACGGCCAGATCCTGCGCGCCAACGGCGGCATGATCTGACGCCGAGACCGCCGAAATCATCGAATATCACACCATATAAGGAGATCACCATGCCGTTCGCCAACTTCAAAGTCCCCGCTGGAACCATCGACGACGAGGACAAGCGGAAGATCGTGGAACGCACCACCGAGCTGTATGTCGAGATCTACGGCGAACGTGCTCGCGCGACCACCGTCGTCCTCGTCGACGAGGTCGTCGACGGCGGCTGGGGAGTCGGCGGCAATGTGCTGACTGCCGAAATGCTCAACAACAAATCCTGATTCACCAGGATCCCGCGCGGTCCGGGGAATTCCGCTGTGCCGAACACTCCGGACGCGGTGGAGTTCCACGGTCTTCGCTGCAATCGAATTCCTGCACGCTGGGCGTCCGCCGGGGCAGGCAGTGCAGGCCGGAGGCGCCGCTTCTCACCCCGCTGCGGGGTTCCGGTGGGGTGGCGATGAACGGCTGGGCCGAGCCCGCGCCGTCCTGGTGGCTCAATCTTCAGGCAGATCCGTCGGCCGAGGCCGATACCGTCGACGGTGTGGTCCGGGTCCGCTGCCGGGAAGCCACCGGCGCCGAACGCGATCGCCTGTGGGCGGAGTTCCCGCGCTACAACGGCTGGGGTGGAGCGGATTTCGAACGACACGCCGCATTGCGTCCCCACGGCACCCCGGTGGTCGTGCTCGAGCGTGTGTAGATCCGGCGCCGGTGGCCGATCCTGCGGTCCCGACTGTCCGATGCGGGTGGCTCGGTCCGGGGGTCCTGCTCGCCGTCGGCGACGGTCATCTCCCGGGCGATCTGGGCCAGAGAACAGCCCGCAAGTGCAAGAGCGGTCCCGCCATCTAGGGGGTCGGGGAACGCCGGCGCCAGGGTCTCGATCACCCGCTGCGGCAGTAGCGCTCGATCTGCACTGCCGGCGCGGCATCGAGATCGACCACGGCCGCCTTCATTCTCCTCCGCCTCCGCCGCCGCCACCCCCGCCGTCACCTCCGTCGCCGCCGCCACTCCCGCCGCCGTCACCTCCACCGGCCGAACCACCGTCAGAGCTGCCGTCGGATCCGCCGTCCCCCCAGCCGCCGTCGGATCCCTCCCCGCCTCCGGCGTCGTCGGCCCAGACCAGGGCGATCCCGCCGCCCGTTGCGAGCGAGACCGCGCCCGCGACGCGGGGGCGGAAGGCCTGCGGCCCGGACGGGTCGGGAACGAGCACGAACTGCGGCACGATGCGACCCATGAGCCAGCACTGGTTGTTCGCCCGGTCGACCACGATGACCGCGCTGGACCGCGAGCTGCGGTCCAGGAGATACCCGTCCAGGCGGGCGGAGATGAGGGCCGGTACCGTGGCGCGGTCGCCGAGGAGGACGACACGGGTCTCACCGGCGAGTGCGGCGGCCAGAGCACTGTCGGGGGCGAGCTGCTCGAGCACACCGAACACCGCGACCCGCCGCGGGTTCCCGGCGACGCGCGAAGCCATCCGACTCCCATCCGGCCGGACGAAAACCAGGTCGGGTGCGGCATCCGGATCGAAGCGGCGCAGCGCGTTCCCCCGGCGCACCCGCCGGACGATCCGCGGCGTCGCCACGACCAGGGCCACCGCTGGGACCACCGCCAGGAACGCGGACATCAACAGCCAGATCATGACACCGCCCAGCACACCCATCCACTGCTTGCCGTCGGGTGTCGTCCTACTGACCTCCGCGATCCATTCCAGTGGGCTCAAAACCCCCCAGCCGAGGTCGTTGATCAGGATCCTCGTGAACGTCAGCAGCCAGATCACGGCCGCGACGCTCAACAGCAAGGGCACCAGCACGCCGAGCAGGCTCGAGCGAGCTGCCCGCGCGAGCAGTGATCGATCCATCGGGACCTCCTTGCCCTGAAGGAAAACAACACCGCCGGCCGGTGTCAACGGAGTGGAACCGGCCAGGCCCCCGCATGTTCGTGTGACCGGCCGATGTTGTCGGGGGCGGCACCGGTATCCGCTTTTGTTTCCGGGCACGGGAGCGGACATCGCGGGTCACGGTCGGCCGACGACGGCGGGTGCTCATCCGATCCCAATCGGCAGGGTTGACCACTCGGACTTTTCCGGCGTACGGTGACTGCACTCACAGATTGAAACGTTTCAACGACGAGGCGGAACCCGGATGCCCGATACCACCGAACGAGTCTGTTTCCTGCTGGCCCTGCGCCCGGAACGCGTCGAGGACTACCTCGCCGCGCATGCCACGGTATGGCCGGATATGCTCGCGGCCCTGCGTACGGCAGGCTGGACCAACTACTCGCTGTTCCTCCGCCCGGAAGATCGTCATGCCCCGTGGATGGCCGGACTACGACGATGACGACGTTGTCTGCGTCGCCTACCGTCAGCCGTTCACCAAGACGGCACGATCGATGCGGACGATCAAGGTTGGCCGTGACTGCATGGCAATGCTGCGTCGGCGACAGATAGCAGCGTCCCCCGGTCACCGACTGGTGATCCCAAGCCGGACCGGCCAAGTGGTGCGTTCGGAACAGATGTCCAAGACCTGGGCGGCGATTGTCAAAGGGCAGGACCTCGAGTGGTCGACGGTTAAGACACTCCGCTCCACTCGCGCGACGCGCGTGGCCGAAAAGTACGGACTTCCGGCTGCCCGGCTGATCCTGGGGCACGAGGTGGATTCGGCCGTGACCGCGAGACACTACGTCCCCGAGGCTCGCCACGTTGTTGATCTCGCCGATGCCCGGTGATGCGGATGTTTTGGTGCTACGGTTTGAAAACGGCCACAAAACGGTCACTGGAGATTCTGGACGCTGCTAATCCGCAGGTCAGGCGAGGAAACAGAGTCGGGATGTTACACCGAGCCGATCCTGCACCGCCGCCGCCGCGAGGCCAAGGCGCTGGCGGCGAAGAACGGGTCGTAGCCACCCGTATTTCGTCGCACGCCGCCCTCGACCGCGCTCGGTCGAGGGCGGCGGGGGGGTTAACCTTTTAGCGGCGGCAAAAACCCCCCCAGGCCCCGGGAGGGGGGGAGGGCCCCGCGGGAGGACCCGCGGATTTATGGGCCCCCCCCGCGGGGGCGGGGCGGGGCCCCC
>NZ_JARWOV010000228.1 GCF_029868855.1 Nocardia carnea
CCACATCACGGCGGCGACCGGCCAGGCCCGCGCACAGCGCGCCCGCCAGATCGGAGTCGGTGGACAGGGGCAGGTGGGGGCCGTGGGGCGCGGGGGGGCGCCCCCGGCGCCCCCCCCCCCGCCCCCCCGATCGCCGCGGCCACCTGCTCGTGTGGGCGTTGGGGGCCCCGGGGGGCCCCCCCCCGCGGATGCTGTGCCGTCACAGGAAGATTCTGAACGATGAACCGCCGGAATCGAGCCACTGCGTGCCGGAGGGGCGCCCCTATTGATTTTGTCAGTGGCTGACGTTAATGTCGGCGGCATGATGGTGGCGGACCTCACATGGCCGGAGGCCGGTGACCTCGGCAACAGCGGGGCGCTGCTCGTGGTGCCCGTGGGGTCCACCGAGCAGCACGGCCCCCACCTGCCCCTGTCCACCGACACCGATCTGGCGGGCGCGCTGTGCGCGGGCCTGGCCGGTCGCCGCCGTGATGTGGTGGTCGCCCCGGCCGTCGCATACGGCGCCAGCGGAGAGCACAGCGGTTTCCCGGGCACGCTGTCCATCGGGCAGGCCGCACTCGAACTGCTGATCGTCGAGCTGTGCCGGTCGGCGACCGATACTTTCGAGCGAATCGTGCTGGTCAACGGGCACGGCGGAAATGTGGAACCGCTGCGCCGGGCGGTGACCCTGTTACGCAGCGAATCCCGCGATATCCGGCTGTTCCTGCCGCACTACTCCGGCGACGCCCACGCCGGCCGCACCGAAACCTCCCTGCAACTGAGCCTCGCACCGGACCGGGTGCGCGGCGATCGCGCCCGGCCCGGCGATACTCGCCCACTGTCCGAGGTGCTGCCGCAGTTGCGTGCCGGCGGAGTACGCGCCGTCAGTGCCAACGGGGTCCTCGGCGACCCCACCGGCGCCACGGCCGCCGAGGGGGAGCGGCTGCTCACCGGTCTCGTCTCCCAGTTGTTCGATCAGGTCCGGCAATGGTGGCCGGAACCAATGGAAAGGATCCGACCATGAACCCGTGGTTCGAAACCGTCGCCGAGGCCCACCGCCGGGCGAAGAAACGGCTGCCGAAATCCGTGTACGGCGCCCTGGTCGCCGGTTCGGAGCGCGGCCAGACCATCGACGACAATCAGGCCGCGTTCACCGAGCTCGGTTTCGCCCCGCATGTCGCCGGCCCGATCGGCGAACGCGACCAGTCCACCACCGTGATGGGTCAGCAGATCTCGATGCCGGTCCTGATCTCGCCGACCGGCGTGCAGGCCGTCCATCCCGACGGTGAGGTCGCGGTGGCGCGAGCGGCCGCCGCCCGGGGGACCGCCATGGGGCTGTCGTCGTTCGCGAGCAAACCGGTGGAGGAGGTCGTCGCCGCGAATCCGATGACCTTCTTCCAGCTCTACTGGTGCGGCAGCAAGGACGATATCTCCGCGCGGATGGCGCGGGCGAAGGCCGCCGGTGCGGTGGGGCTGATCCTCACGCTCGACTGGTCGTTCTCGATGGGGCGCGACTGGGGCTCGCCGGTCATCCCGGAAAAGCTGGACCTGCGCACCATGGCGAGTTTCGCGCCGCAGGTGGTCGTGAAGCCGCGCTGGCTGACCCGCTACCTGCGTTCGGGTACGCTGCCCGATCTCACCGCCCCCAATATGGCCCTCGGTGATGCCCCCGCTCCCGGTTTCTTCGGCGCGTACGGCGAATGGATGGGCACCACTGCCCCGGATTGGGCCGATGTGGCCTGGGTCTGCGAACAGTGGGACGGGCCGGTGATGCTCAAGGGTGTGATGCGGGTGGACGACGCCCGGCGTGCCGTCGATGCCGGTGTCGCGGCCATTTCGGTGTCCAACCACGGTGGTAACAACCTGGACGGCACGCCGGCGTCCATCCGCGCACTGCCGGTGGTGGCCGACGCGGTGGGCCACGAGGTCGAGATCCTGCTCGACGGCGGTATCCGGCGGGGGAGCGATGTCGTGAAGGCCGTCGCGCTCGGTGCGCGGGCGGTGATGATCGGCCGCGCCTACCTGTGGGGCCTGGCGGCCAACGGTCAGGCCGGGGTCGAGAACGTGCTGGACCTGCTGCGCGGCGGTATCGATTCCGCGCTGCTCGGGCTGCGCAAGACCAAGGTCACCGAGCTGGACCGGTCGGACATCGTGGTCCCGGAGGGTTTCGAACGCCGGCTGGGCGTCGATACGCCGGCGCAGTTGCGGGTCCCGGACTCGGCCGCGGAAGCCGTATAACGGCATCAGGGTCGTCGCAGCGCGACACTGGACGCGTGAGCATCAGAACCGTGGCGTCCAGGGTCGTGTACGAAAATCCGTGGATGACGGTGCGCGAGGACCGGATCGAGCGCGGGGACGGGTCGCCCGGCCTGTACTCGGTGGTCGAGAAACCGGACTTCGCGCTCGTCCTCCCCATGGAGAACGAGGGCTTCCATCTCGTGGAGCAATATCGGTATCCGGTACGCGCCCGGAGCTGGGAGTTCCCATCCGGCGCGTTTCCGGCCGGGGTGACCGGGAGTCCGGAGGAACTGGCCGCGGCCGAACTCGCCGAGGAGACCGGTTTCACGGCGGGCCGGCTGGAACGACTCGGCCGGGTTCAGATCGCGAATGCCATGACCGGGGAGGGCTGCCATGTTTTCCTCGCCACTGATCTGTCGCCCGGTGAGCCGAATCGCGAGCACACCGAACAGGATATGCGCCAGCAGTGGTTTTCACGGTCGGAGGTGGAGGGCATGCTGCGAGATGGGGTGATTTCGGACGGTCCGTCGCTGGCCGCCTATCTGTTGCTGAAACTTCGCATGCCGTAGCGCCCCGCGGCCGCGCTCCGGAGGTTACGATTTAGGGTTGCCTTACTTCTAGCTGTGCGGTGGTCGGTCGTTAAGCTCGCTCTGCTCGACTCCCGGCACAGCGGCGTCCACCGTGGCTGTGCCCTGTTCCACCCGCAGCCCACTTCCGAAGGAGTGCGATCGGTGACCGCTCCCGAGTTCCGCTATTCAGACCTGCTCCCGATCGGCGCCGACGACACCCCGTACCGGCTGCTCACCACCGAAGGTGTCAGCACCTTCGAATCCGGCGGCCGGACCTTCCTGCAGGTCGACCCCGAGGTGCTGCGCATGCTCACCGCCGAGGCGATGCACGACATCAGCCACTATCTGCGGCCCGCGCATCTGGCGCAGCTGCGCCGCATCATCGATGATCCCGAGGCCAGCGGCAACGACCGGTTCGTCGCATTGGACCTGCTCAAGAACGTCAATATCTCGGCCGGTGGCATTCTGCCCATGTGCCAGGACACCGGCACCGCCATCGTGATGGGTAAGAAATCCGAGGGCGTGCTCACCGGTGTGGACGACGCCGAATGGATCAGCCGCGGCGTATTCGACGCCTACACGAAACTGAATCTGCGGTATTCACAGCTGGCCCCGCTGACCATGTGGGACGAGAAGAACACCGGCTCGAATCTGCCCGCGCAGGTCGAGCTGTACTCCACCCCCGGCGATCCCGCGCAGCCGTCCTACAAATTCCTGTACATGGCCAAGGGCGGCGGTTCGGCGAACAAATCCTTCCTCTATCAGGAAACCAAGGCCATCCTGAATCCCACCCGGATGCTGGAGTTCCTGGACGAGAAGATCCGCTCGCTGGGCACCGCGGCCTGCCCGCCCTACCACCTCGCCGTGGTCATCGGCGGAACCAGTGCCGAATTCGCGCTGAAAACCGCCAAATACGCCTCCGCGCACTATCTGGACAACCTGCCCACCGAAGGGTCGATGACCGGGCACGCCTTCCGGGATCTCGAGCTCGAGCAGGAAGTGTTCAAACTGACCCAGTCGTTCGGGATCGGTGCTCAATTCGGCGGAAAGTACTTCTGCCACGATGTGCGCGTGGTGCGGCTGCCCCGGCACGGCGCGAGCTGCCCGGTCGCATTGGCGGTCTCCTGCTCCGCCGACCGGCAGGCGCTTGCCAAGATCACGCCCGAAGGTGTGTTCCTGGAACAGCTCGAACGCGAACCCGCGCAGTACCTGCCGGAGCAGACCGACGAGATCCTCGGCGGCGATGTCGTCGAGGTCGATCTGAACCGCCCGATGGACGAGATCCGCGCGGAACTGTCGAAATATCCGGTGAAGACGCGGCTCTCGCTGTCCGGTCCGCTGGTTGTGGCCCGCGATATCGCGCACGCCAAGATCAAGGAGCGGCTGGACGCGGGCGAGGAGATGCCGCAGTACCTGCGGGATATGGCCGTCTACTACGCAGGTCCCGCGAAGACCCCCGACGGTTATGCCTCCGGTTCGTTCGGCCCCACCACCGCGGGCCGCATGGATTCCTACGTCGACCAATTCCAGGCGGCCGGTGGTTCGTTCGTGATGCTCGCCAAGGGCAACCGCTCCGCCCAGGTCACCCGCGCCTGCAAGGAACACGGCGGGTTCTACCTCGGGTCTATCGGTGGCCCCGCCGCCCGGCTCGCCCTGGACTGCATCAAATCGGTGGAGGTCCTCGAATACCACGAACTGGGTATGGAGGCGGTCTGGAAGATCGAGGTCGAGGACTTCCCGGCGTTCATCGTGGTCGACGACAAGGGCAACGATTTCTTCGCCGAGACCCAGAAGCCGATCGCCCTGCGCGTGCGGACCCGGTCGAAGGAACGCGTCTGAGCCGGTCGCCATCGGAACTCCCGGTCGCCGCGCGAGTCCGGGAGTCTCGGTTTTCGTAGCAGTGCACACGGCACGGGTTCGAAGTCCCGGTTCGTTCGGCCGCGCTCGCGCGGGAGTCGATCGCCGCCCCCCGGGCGGCGCGGGGGCCGGTATCCGGTGAAGTGTTGCCCGGTTCGTAGTCACGGCGATACCCTCAGTCCGGTTAGCAGAGGCTAACCTTGGATCGGGCTGGATGAGGTCGAGCTGTGGATTTGAATAGGCGTCATGTCTTCAAGGTCGGCCTGGGTTTGGGTGCGGTACTGCTGGTTGCCGGTTGCGGTGACGGTTCGTCACCCACCGAGGGGTCCGACGGCCCGCCGCAGCGGGGTGGGACGTTGCGGGTCGGTGCGATCGGGAAAGCGTCCAAGATCGAGCGCGACCCGCACCAGACATTGAGCAACGAGAGTGATTTCCTGATCGCCTCGCTCGTCTACGATGCGCTGACCGTTCCGGGTGCGGATCCCAACGTGGCTCCACGGCTGGCATCGCGGTGGGAAGCCGATGCGCAGCAGCGGAAGTGGACCTTCACGATCGCGGACGGGGCGCGATTCCACGACGGCCGTCCGGTGACCTCCGCCGATGTCGTCTGGTCGCTGCGCCGGCTGCACGAGATCGCGGGCGAAACCAAGGTGCCCGTACCGTCCGGTGCCGATATCCAGCCCGCCGGTCCGAACGCGGTGGTGCTGACCTGCGCGGCCCCGAACAGTCAGTTACCGCTGCTGCTGCGGATGATGACATTCGTGGTGCCCGCGGGGACCACCGATTTCGACGCGGCGGTGGGCACGGGACCGTTCCGGCTGGAGTCCTACGACAACGGAAATGCTCGTCTGGTACGCAACGAGAACTGGTATCGAGAAGCGCCGTTGCTCGACGCCGTCGAAGTCACGCTGTTCGAAAGTCCGGAATCGATGGCCAATGCGATCATGGCGGGCCAGATCGATCTCGCCTCGAGCGTGGGCGCCGTGGCCGGGCGGACGGCCGAATCCCGCGACGAACTGGAGGTGATCCGACGGCCGAACGATGTCGCGGTCGCGATCGCGATGCGCACCTCCGACGGGCCTTTCGCCGATCCGCGGGTGCGGGAAGCGCTGCGGCTCACAGTGGATCGCGAAGCGATGGTGGCCCAGGTGCTGTCGGGGTACGGCACCGTCGCCAACGATATTCTCGGCACCGCCGACCCCGAATACGATACGTCGATACCGCAGCGCGAACGCGATATCGACCGCGCCCGGCAATTGCTCGCCGACGCGAAATTCGACACCACGAAGACGTATCGCCTGCTCACGAAACAGGAAGCGGTGGGTGAGGTCGAGTCGGCGAAGGTTTTCGCGAGCCAGGCCGCTGATATCGGCCTGAAAATCGAGGTCGTAGTGCAGGAGGCGAACGCCTTCTACGACGAGACCTGGCTGACGGCGCCGCTGTATACGGTGAACTGGGGCACCAACGATTCGGTGGTCTTCTTCGCCAGCAAGGTCATGTACTCGCGAACCAAATGGAACGAGACCGGCTTCCGGGATACCGCGTTCGACCATGCCTATACCGATGCCCTCGCCGCACCGCCCGGCGCCGAGTACACCGCGGCCTGCCGGGATATCCAGCGGATCCAGCACGATCACGGCGGATACATTGTGTGGGGGATGGCCGACGGTATCGATATCGCCTCCAGATCCGTGCACGGCCTGCCGACACTGGGCGGATACGGCCGGGTGCAGCTCGAGCGGGCGTGGTTATCGCGTTGATCGGATTCGCCGCGACGGTGGCGCGCCGGATCGGGCTGCTGTTCGCCCTACTCGCAATGGTGTTCGTGGTCGTCGACCTGCTGCCCGGTAACGCGGCCCGAGCCGTGCTGGGACGGGATGCGAGCGCGGAACGGATCGCGGCCGAGGAGCACGAACTCGGCCTGGACCGGCCGCTGCCCGTCCGCTTCTGGGATTGGATCAGCGGGGCGGCGACGGGCGACTTCGGGACCACCGCGCGCGGGCAGTCGGTGAACGAACTGCTGGCGGACAAGTTTCCGCAAACGCTGCTGCTGGCGTCGGTCGCCATGTTCCTGACCGTGACGGTAGCGCTGCTGCTGGGTCTGTGGTGGGCGGCGCGGCCCACCGGCCTGGCCGCGCGCGCACTCCAACCCGGTTCTGCCTTCGTGATCGCGGTGCCCGAGTTCGTCATCGCGACTCTGCTCGTTCTCGTGTTCTCGCTATGGCTGGACTGGCTGCCCGCGGTGACCTTCACCGACCGATCCGGATATCCGGCCGGTGCGGACATGCTGATCCTGCCGGTGCTGGCCCTGGCGATACCGCAGGTGGGCTGGAACCTGAGGGTCGTCCGGGGCGCGGTGGCCGATGCCGCCGCCGCGCCGCATGTGGAAAGCGCGGTCCTGAACGGGCTTCCGGAGCGCACGGTTCTGCTGCGCCATATCCTGCCGTTCGCCCTGCCGACCATCGCGATGTCGTTCGCCACCTCGGTCGGCACCCTGTTCGGTGGCGCACTGGTCGTGGAGACGATCTTCAACTATCCGGGGATGGGTGCCATGATCGCCGGTTCCGTATCCGATCGGGATACGGCCCTGGTCGCGGCGGTCGTCGCCGTCACCGGGGCGACGATCATGGGCATTCTGCTGGTGGCCGATGCCATCCGGGTGTGGTCGAATCGAGGCCGGCCGTGACGCTGTCGACCACCGCTCGCCGTTTCCGGCCCGCCACCGCCGCATTCCGGCTCTGGCTGCCCGCGCTGCCCGCCGTCGTTGTGGTGGTTGCCGCGATTCTAGGGCCCGTACTCGCGCCACATCCCGTCGATCACCCGGTCGGAATCACCTTCGCCGAACCGAGCGGCGAGGCCTGGCTGGGCGGTGACCGGCTCGGCCACGACGTCTCCAGCCAGTTACTGCACGGTGGATGGGGGCTGTTGCTGGTCGCCGTGCTCATCGCGCTGCTGGTGACCGGATGCGCGGCGGTGCTCGGCTCCGTAGCCGCGCTGTACCCGAGGGTGGGCGCGTGGATCGAACGGGCCGCGGACCTGGGCATGCTCCTGCCTCCGGTGCTGGCGATGCTGCTGTTCATGCTGTCCTGGCCGGAATCCGGCGCCGTGGGACTGGTCATCGTCTGCGTTGTCGCCGGGACGCCGTACACCGCGCGTGTTTTCGCGGCCGCGGCCGCCGGGGTCGCGTCTTCCGGTTTCGTCGAGGCGGCTCGGGGTCGCGGGGAGGGCGCGGCGTATCTGGTGGTCCGGGAGGTGCTGCCGAACCTGCGGGAAACGCTGCTCACTCAGCTGGGTCTGCGTTTCGTGGAGGCGATGTATCTGGTGAGCACCGCGGCCTTCCTGCAGTTGCCGACCACGCTCGGCGACGCCAACTGGGCGGTCATGGTCCGCGAGAACGCCTCCGGCATCCTGCTCAACCCGGCCGCCGTCCTGGCCCCGAGCCTGGCCATCGGATTGCTCGCGGTGAGTGTGAACAGTGCCGTGGCGGCCTTCGGGCGGGGGAGGCGCGGCGTATGACCACAGGAGTTGCGGTCGAGAATCTCTCGATCCGGTCGGTCTCCGGCGCCGACTTGCTGGCACCCACGTCGTTCCAGGTACCGCCGGGCACGATCACAGCGATCACCGGACCGTCCGGCGCCGGTAAAACCACCTTGATGCGGGCGGTACTCGGTCATCTGGCCGCGGGCGCCACGCGCGTGAACGGTTCGGTCCATATCCGCGGACAGGACATCTTCGCATTGCACCGCAAGGCATTACAGGCCTTCCGCCGCGAGCATCTCGCCTATGTCGGCCAGGATCCGGGCGCCGCGCTGAACCCGGCCATGCGAATCCGTTCACTCCTCGCCGAGGCGTCGCCGGGAACCGCCCATGCCGCACAAGTCGCGGCGCTCGGCCGGGTGGGGCTGCCGGAAGAGTTGCTGCGCCGCCGGCCGGGGGAACTGTCCGGAGGTGAACAACGCCGCGTAGCACTCGCATCGGCGCTGGTCCGCGGGGCCGGTGTGCTCGTCCTCGACGAGCCGCTGGCCGGACTGCACGGACAACTGCGTAACGATATCGCGGACCTGCTGCGATCGCTGGCCGCCGACGAGAAGATCGCCGTGCTGGTGTCCGGCCACGACACCGCGACCTTGCATCGACTGGCCGATGATGTGCTCTGTCTGGGCGAACCACGGGCCGCGTTGCTCGGTGAATTGCCCGTATCCACCGGCCCCGTCGTGGGGGACCGGGTCGCGCTGCGTGCGGAGGCGATATCCGCTCACGGGGGCAGCCGCAGGCTGCTGGAATCGGTCGATCTCACCGTCGGCACAGGTGAATCGGTGGCGCTCGTCGGTCCGTCCGGGGCCGGCAAGACCACTTTGGCGCGGGTACTCGCGGGCCTGCACACCTCGGCGTCGGGGAACCTCGAGGTGAACGGACGCCGGCTGGGCATCGGGGATGCGCGCCGTGGCCGCCGCGACCGCCGGCGCATCCAGCTCGTACCCCAGAACCCGCTGTCCACGCTGAACCCGAAACACACTGTATTGCAGAATTTGTCGCGGCCACTGCAGCTGAGCGGAACCCGGTCGCGCGATGTGGCCGCCCGTGCCGCAACCCTGTTGGAGAAGGTCGGGCTGGACCCCGCGATGTTGCCTCGCTACCCGGACGAGCTGTCGGGCGGCCAGCGGCAGCGGGTCGCGATCGCCCGGGCGCTGGCCGCCGCGCCCGAGGTTTTGGTCTGCGACGAGATCACCTCCGCCCTCGACGCCGAAACGGCCGCCGCGATCATGGCCGTGGTCGACCGCACCCGCATCGACAGCGGAATGAGCGTGCTCGTCATCAGCCACGATATGTCGTTGGTGGCCGGGCACTGTCACCGGATACTCGTCCTCGCGGACGGCCGGGTCGTGGAGACCGGGGACACCGCCGCTGTTCTCGCCGAGCCCACCGCCCCACAGACTAAAGCCCTGCTCGCCTGACCCGGCGGTGCCGGATGTGCGGGCCGCGCCCGGTGCAGGTTCGGCCACGGCCCGGTGGCCGGGTTGCCTGGGTGAAGAACTCCAGCGAGGTGCTTCGAGGCGACTCCCACACCCCAGGAACCGGCCTCCGGATCACAAGCATCGTGGAGAACGTCATCGGTCAGGCCGATGGCTGTGCATACCGTCCGATTGCGGCAATGTGCCGGGCCGGTTGGAACCCTCGACGGTCCTCGACGTAGAAACGTCGTTCGGGACGACGCGTGTGGCGCAAATCCGGAACCGGCGAGGGTGGACCGGTCTTGCTGCTGCCCGGAATCATGGGCATCGGTTTGGTGCGGCACCGGTTCGAGAAATTCGCCCCACGGTGCTGGTGCTGTTCGGTGTCGAAACAGTGGTCGACGACCCCGAAATCGGAGCCGCTCG
Organism: Nocardia carnea; assembly: GCF_029868855.1. Classification (GTDB taxonomy): domain Bacteria; phylum Actinomycetota; class Actinomycetes; order Mycobacteriales; family Mycobacteriaceae; genus Nocardia; species Nocardia carnea_A. Next base: position 10,022 of record NZ_JARWOV010000228.1, read on the forward strand.
GGCCCGGAAGTACATTCCGTCCGTCGACGTGGAGATAATTCCGGGCATCGGGCACGATCTGCTGTGGGCGAACCAGGGGGGTGGTCATACCCCGGTTTCTTGAATTCGCCGACAAGCACGACCGAATCCGGAAGTGACGGTCCGGACGTCACGGCTCTCCAGCCCGCTGGGCCGAATTCGAGCGGTCGGCGCCGCTGGGCGACCCTCGGCCGGCCACGGCGGTATTTTCCGCCTGTGCGGCCTGCGGCTCTCGCAGCCGCGGCGGCGGCATCATCGACGTGGGTATCGTGGCCCGTTCGAATGCCGAATTCGGCTGGATCCGTGCGGTGACGGCCGGTGGAGTTCGCCGGGCGGGGTTGTCCGTGCCGACGTGGGTTTCACCGGTCGGGCCGGTCGTCGCTGCCGGTCGGCGGGCGGGCCCGGTTCAGGTGGTGGGGAAGAGTTGGTCGAGGTGATAGCGCACCAGTTCGGCGGCGGCGTCGGCAGTGTGCCGGCCGGCCAGTATGCCGGTGCCCAGGCCGTTGGCCAACGCGACCAGCCGGGCAGCTTCCCGTTCGGGGTCGAGGCCGGGAGTGAGCTCGCCGTGGTCGGCGGCGCGGATGAGGGCGTCGGTGAGTTGCTGCTGGAGGCGGCCGATTCCGGCGGCGAAGTCCGGTGTGGCCAGGTCGGGGTCGGTGAGGGCGAGCATGGCGTAGGAGGTGCCCACCAGATGGAAGACACGGCTGGGTTCGTCGGTCGGTAGCGCTTCGGTGAGAAAGGCTTCGATGAATGCGCGTGGTGGGGCCGGGTCCGGCAGGCCGGCGAGTCGGTCTGCCCAGCGGCGATGGGATTGCTGTTCGAGGTGTTGCAGGGCGCCGGTCATGAGTCCGGATTTTGTGTGGAAGTAGTACTGCACCAGGCGAAGTGAGATCCCGGCTTCGGTGGCGACCGAGCGCATGGTGACCGCGTGCAGGCCGTCGCGGGCGGCGACACGGACGAGCGCCTCGGCGATCTGTGCTCGGCGGGCCGCGTGATCGGCGGTTCTGGGCACCGGGTTCTCCTGATCTCCGGAATTGATACATTTGTATACGGTACACGTGTATCACACTGGAGGTGAGTATGCCGATCGACCAGGATCGTGCGGTAACCGGTGACCGGGATGCACTGCGGGCGGTCGCGGTATCCGCCGTTGCCTGCACGGCACAGTTCATGGTGGTGCTCGATATCTCCGTGGTGAACGTGGCACTACCGTCGATTCGCAACTCACTCGGGCTGAGCGAAGTCGCTTTGGGCTGGGTCGTCAACGCGTATGCGCTGGTGTTCGCAGGACTACTGCTGCTGGGCGGGCGATCGGCCGATCTGTTCGGGCGCCGGCGCATGCTGCTGGCGGGTCTCGCGGTGTTCGCCGGGGCAGGCCTGGCGGGCGGGCTGGCGGATTCGGGCGCCTGGCTGATCGGTGCGCGAGCGGTACAGGGTGTGGGTGCGGCGGCGCTTGCGCCCGTGACGCTGGCGATTCTGACCACGACCTTCGAAGAAGGACGGGCACGGACACGGGCGCTGGCAGTGTGGACTGCGCTCGGCCTGGCGGGCGGTACCGCGGGCAATCTGCTCGGTGGCGTGCTGACCGAATGGGGGACGTGGCGGTCGACATTGCTGGTCAATGTGCCGATCGCGCTGGTCGCGGTCATCGTCGCGGTGCGAGTGATCGACGCCGACAGCCCGGTCTCCCCGCCTCGGCTGGATATACCGGGCGCGGTGCTGGTGACCGGCGGGCTCTTGGCATCGGCGTATGGCATCGGCGAGGCCGCTTCTCTCGGCTGGGCCGCGGTCCCGGCCCTGACGGGGCTCGGTGCCGGTGGGCTGCTGCTCTCGGCATTCGTGCTGGTGGAGAGCCGGTACGCAATGTCACCGCTGCTTCCCGTGCGGCTGTGGCGGATCCGGTCGGTGGCCGCGGGCAACCTGCTCCTGTTCCTGGCCGGCGCCTGTTTGAATCCGATGTGGTTCTTCCTCAGTCTGTCGATGCAGGCCGGGCTCGGTTACGGTCCGCTGGAGACCGGCCTGGCGTTCCTGCCGCACACCGTGGTCGCGATCGTGGTCGGTGCCTGGGCGACACCCTGGTTGATGCGCTACGTAGAGGGGCGGTTGCTGATAGCGGCAGGCGCTCTCGCCGCGGCCGCCGGGTTCCTGTGGCAGGCCCAGTTGAACCACGCCAGTGGCTATATCGACGGACTACTGGGCCCAGCGGTGGTTTTCAGTGTCGGAGCCGGATTGCTGAACACACCGATCACCGCGGCTGTGACATCCGGAGTCGGCCGGGGCGAAGCCGGTGCGGCGGCCGGGCTGATGAACACGACCAAGCAGGCCGGGGCCGCACTCGGACTGGCCGTGCTGATCACGGTGGCCACACCGGGCACGCTCGCCGGCTACAACCGGGCCTTCGTGGCGATCGCGGTGATCATGGTCGCGGTCGCTGCCGGCTCGATCCTGCTGCCCGGGCGGCGCGATACCGCTGAACCGACACAGTAGGTCCACTGGGGAACGAATCGGATGGCGTCTGCCGCCGGCCGATACATCCTGGTCCCGGGCGCCGATATAGCAGATGGGTCGGGAAAATGCACCAGATCGATCCACGGGAAGGAGGTGGGAGCGATGGGTTCCTTCGGACTCGATGTCGGTGTGGGTATCGACCTGTTCCTCAGGTGGCTCGCCGTGATGTTCGGGCTCGACGTCGGCATCAGCTGACACGATGAGCCCATTGTCGCGCCGTCGGCAACTGTCTTTTTCCGGACAGTTGCACCTGCGAGGGCGGTGACCGTGGTGGGCGCCGGGCCGCCACTGCCAACTCGCTCTCAGTCCTTGTTCCACGGAAGAAAGCTGCGCCCGCTCCGGGTACATGCTGCTCGGGCGGGCGCATCGTGCATGTCGCTCGCATCGCGCGGTCAGTGACATGCCCCCGATGAGGTGCCCCGATGTTCCGGTACTTGACCTTGTCACTGTGACAAGGTCTTCACTGGTCGTCGGAGGTGGTAACCATCAACTCGACACACAGGAACTCACAACACACGCAATTGGTCGGCGCATTGGCCGCCCGGGACTCGTCGACGCGGCTACAGGCGGCGCTGTCCGCCGGCACCCATCCCGTGCCCGAGTTCGTCGACGCACTGGTGCAGCGGTGCGCGGTAGAACCGGACTTCTTCGTGCGCGATATGCTCACCTGGGCGCTGACCAGGCTTCCGTCGCAGATCACGCTTCCGAAACTCCGTGCTGAACTGGCTTCGGATCGAGCGCAGGCGCGCAGCCAGGCTCTGCATACGCTGTCCAAGATCGGTGACCGCGCCGCTTGGCCCGCAATCACCCGATCACTGCTGCGCGACCCTGACGACGAGGTCGCGCGGACCGCTTGGCGCGCTGCCGTCGTGCTGGCGCCGGACGAGGAGAAGAGCGCACTGGCCGCAGAACTGGTCACCCAATTGGGCCGGGGCGATCGAGAAGTCCGGCTCAGTCTCAGCCGGGCCTTCGTCGCGCTCGGTGAGATGGCCGAGCCCGTACTCGAGGCGGCTACGGCAGCAGAGGACCCGGTGGTGCGGGCACATGCGAGCGCCACCCAGCGCCTCCTGCACGACCCGGACGCCGGTTTCGACCTAGCGATCGACGCGGCCCGGCGCGTGGTGGCCCTCGGACCGGACGGTGCGGAGGCGGCCGCATGCTGATCGGTGAGGTCGCACGACGCTCGGGGGTGAGTACGCGGATGCTCCGGCATTACGACTCCCTCGGGCTCGTGCGGCCGACCGGCCGTACCGTGGGCGGCTACCGCGAATATTCTCCCGAGGACATCCGGCGGATTTTCCATGTGGAGGGCCTGCGGTCGCTGGGATTGTCGCTGCGTCAGATCGGACGTGCCCTCGACGACCCCGGTTTCGCCCCGTCCACACTGGTCGGTGACCTCATCCGGAAGACCGGCGAACGAATCGACCGGGAACAAGAGCTTCTCGACCGGCTCCGCGCCGTCGATGCCGCCGGCCCCTCCGGCTGGCAGGATGTCTTGCGTATCGTCGAGCTCCTGCACGGACTCGGTTCGCCGTATGCCGCGCGGCGGCAGCAGGCGGTTCTGGCTCCGGCCGAGGATGTGCCGCCGCGTGCCGAATTGCTGGCCGCCGCAATTCTCGCCGAAACCGATCCCAACGTCGCCGGCTCACTGCGGTGGGCCCTCGCCAGAGCCGAGGGGGATGCGGTGGACGGTCTCGCGTCCGGTCTGCGCTCGGCCGACGCCGATATCCGCCGGCGCGCGATCCGTGCGCTCGCCGAGTTGCCCGAGGCCACTGCCGTGCTGACCGGCGCGCTCACGGATCGGGACCCGACGGTCCGCCGGTATGCGGCCCTTGCCCTGGGCTCTCGGGGTGTTACCGCGGCTGTCCCGGAACTCATCCGCACGGTCGTCGAGGGCCCGAACGATGTGGAGGCGGCCGAACTGCTGGGCGGTCTGGCCGAGGACGCCGTATGGGCGGACCGGATCATGACCGCGCTGGCCGCCGAGTTCGCCGCGCATGAGAACGACCCCGCGGCGCGCACGCGACTGACCCAGGCCCTTGCCGAGATGCCGGGGAATCTCGCACTGGACCTTCTTCGGCAACTCACCCACGATGACGAAAGGGCCGTCGCCCTGCTCGCATCGGCACTCGTACGAGCGGTCGAGGAACGGTCTGCCGCGGATAGGTGAAGCAGTTCCGCCGGTCGCACGATGCGCTGGACCGGACCGCTCGTGTAACGCGGCCGTTCAGTCCGCGTGCAGGGAGTCGATAGCGGCCCGGAGTTTCGCCGTCGCCTCGGCGGCGACGGGGTTCAACGCGGGCTCGGCGGTGACCTCGACCATGATGTCGGGGTTCATCGCTTCGACGATGACGGTGCCGGCGGCGGCGGGGTCGCGGCGGACCACCACATTGCACGGCAACAGCAGCCCGATACGCCGGTCCACACCGACGGCCTGATGCGCCAGCGGCGGGTTGCAGGCGCCGAGGATCAGGTATTCCTCCATCTCCGCACCGAGTTTGGCCTTCAGCGTTGCCTGCATATCGATTTCGGTCAGCACCCCGAAACCTTGTTCGGACAGTGCGGTGCGGGTCATTTCGACGGCCTCGTCGAAGCCGGTGTGCAAGGTGGTCGACAGTGCGATGTCCACGGTATGTCCTTTCGGTGTCCGGTTTCCGGGCGAAGGCCGCCCCGGCGGCGGATCTGCGTGCGCCGGTCAGGCGAGGGCCAGGAACAGCTTCTCCAATTCGGCCTCGGTCATCGGCTCGGAACCGTTTTCGGTGTCTTCCGTCATGCATTCGCGCAGGCCGGTAGCGATGATCTTGAACCCGGCGCGGTCCAGTGCGCGGGAAACGGCCGCGAGCTGCGTGACGACGTCTTTGCACTCACGACCCTGTTCGATCATCGAGATCACCCCGGCGAGCTGCCCGTGCGCCCGGCGCAGCCGGTTGAGCACCTGGGTGATCGTTTCGTCGTTACCGACCATCGCAGTTTCCTTCCATCGCGTTCTCCTCCCACAATACCCCGGGGGGTATATTCGGGCAGGTGTCGGCGAGCGCAACCGGTCCGGTTTCCGCGGCCGAGGTCGTGTCAGTGCGAGTGTCAGGCGGGTGTCAGTGCGCTGTCAGTGACCCCGGCGAAAGTCTTCGTATCGCCAGAGATATTCGAAGGAGACACCATGTCCAGCACTGTGACCGATCAGAACAACGCCGCCTCGCGGACCAGCGAACGGGATACCCGGAAATTGCAGCAGGTGATCGACGATATCGTCGATTCCGGTTTCACCGGGATCACCCTGCGGGTGCACGACGAGCAGGGTGAATGGGTCGGCAGCGCCGGAGCGAGTGCCCTGGGCGAAACCACGAAACCTCCGGTCGATGGTCATATCCGGATCGGCAGCAATACCAAGACCTTCACCGCCACCCTCGTACTGCAACTGGTGGCCGAGGGCAGGATCGGGCTGGACAACGCGGTTGCCGGATATCTGCCCGAATTCGGCATCGACGAGCGGATCACGGTGCGGATGCTGCTGCAGCACACCAGCGGGATCTTCAACTTCACCGGCGAGTACTACCCGGACGGGACGGTCGTACCGGGTATCGCCAGCACCATTTCGGGTAAGGAGTGGGTGGACAACCGGTTCCGCACCTACCGGCCGGAGGAGCTGGTACGGCTGGCGTTGTCCAAACCCGCCCGGTTCGAGCCGGGTAGCGGCTGGAGCTACTCCAACACCAACTACGTCGTGGCCAGGCTGCTGATCGAGCGGGTCACCGGACAGTCGGTCGCGCAGGAGATGGAACGGCTGATCCTGGGGCCGCTGGGACTGACGGGCACCGTGGCGCCGACCACCCAGACCGAGATCCCCGCACCCCACGCCCACGCCTACTACCGCTACGACGATGCCGGTGCGGAGCGGACGGTCGACGTCACCCGGCACAATCCCTCCTGGATCTCCAGCGGCGGAGACATGATCTCGACCACCCGCGACCTGCACCTGTTCATCTCCGCCCTGAACAGCGGGAAACTCCTGCCGGCCGAACTGCTGGCGCAGATGCGCACACCCCACCCGACAGGCATCCCCGGCATGGACTACGGCCTCGGCGTGTTCGTCCAGGAAACCGGTCACGGCACCCTCATCACGCACAACGGCGGTGCCGCGGGTCATGCGGCGCTCATGTTCAGTACGCCCGACGGCGGCAGAACTCTGACCGCCACACTGAACTATGTCGACGATGCCGCGCTGTCCCTGTCGGCGGAGTTCCAGCGGGCAGTGCAGCGGCTCGTCGACGAGGTCTTCGGTGCCGAGCCTGCCGAATGATTTTCGCCGGTAGTGAGCTCCCGGCACAGCTCGCATCGCGTTCACCGGCGGCTGCGCCACAATCATCGTGGTTCCCGATGTCTAGGCTCCGCTCATGACCGTGCTGCGTTCCATTCTTCTGTTCGTCCTGGCCGCCGTCGCGGAAATCGGCGGCGCCTGGCTGGTCTGGCAGGGGGTACGCGAACACCGCGGGTGGGCCTGGATCGGTGCCGGTGTCATCGCACTCGGCCTCTATGGTTTCGTCGCCACACTCCAGCCCGACGCCCACTTCGGGCGTATCCTCGCCGCCTACGGAGGAGTTTTCGTCGCCGGGTCACTGCTGTGGGGCATGGTCCTGGACGGTTTCCGTCCCGATCGCTGGGATATCGCCGGAGCCGCCATCTGTCTCATCGGAGTCGCCGTCATCATGTACGCGCCCCGGCCGGCCTGAACAGCAGGCCGAACCGTCAATCCTGTTCGAACAAGTGGTCGTAGCCGATCACGAAAGAATTGTCCGAGGGATCGACCACCACCTGACGCCGATCACCGACCCGCGGTGGCGGTGCGCCGGCGGGCACCTCACAGTCCGCTTTGAACGGGGCGAAACCCGGTTCGCTGATCCGGACCCGTAATTCGGCGACATCCGGGGACTCGCCCCCTTTGCGTATTCGCACGGAGAGGATCTCTGCTGTCGCCGGGACCCCGGCGGACCGGAATTGCCGCTCGGTCCCCCGCCACTTGTAGGTCTGCACCGCGAGCGTGAGCCCGATCGGAAAGGTGATGATTCCCGGGCACAGTGCACTGGCCGGCGAATCCGCCGTCAATGCGACGATCGGCCCCACGAGAACCAGGCAGGCCGCAATCGCATACGTGATCACCCCGGCGACCGGCCCGATGAGTTCGACCTGTCTCGGGTCTTCTCCCTCGCTACCGGACACGCCGATGATCTTATGCGGCAACGCGACCCACTGAGGCGGGAACGGATCGTGACTGCCGGAAGTACGCCCACATCGAACGGGCGTCGCCGGGGCGATCGTCCGGCTCAGATCCCGCCAGGGCGAGCCATTCCGCCCGATAGGGTCAAGCGTGGGCGCGCAGTTTCGCGGCGCGTTCGCGTGGGTCGTAATCGGGCGCCACACCTTCGATCAACAGCAGGTCGCCGTCGATGTGATCGGCGCGCAAGGGCAGGATCTCCTGGTACGCGGCCGAGTGGTACCAGTCGCGGGCCTCGTCGATCCCGGGGAACTCGATCAGCACCATACTTCCCGGCCAGTCGCCTTCCAAGATCTCGACCGGGGGTCCGTGGATGACGAATCGGCCACCGAACGGGTCCAGCGTGGCCTGGATGCGTTCCAGGTATTCGAGAATATCGGGGTGCGGTCTGCGATTACGCAGGTGCGCAAAACCATAGGCGGACATGTTGTGACGGTAGGTTCGTGCCGTGCCGGGCGGCAATTACCGCTGAGGTAAAGGCGCAGCCGGCCGGGTCAGGGCGTTTCGGTGCCGGAGAGGCGGGCACGGGCCAATTCGGTGGCGCCGTGTTCCAGGGTCATCCACAGTGCGGTGATGTCGTCGACGAGGCGGTCGCGGTCGACCGGGAGATCTCCGCCGGCCCAGGACAGGATCGCTTGGGCGGTGCCGCCGATGACGAAGGCGGGGGCGGTGGCGGCCAGGGAGTCCTGTTCGAGGGACACATCGTGGGTGGTGCGGGCGTGGGCGATCAACGCGGCAGTGAGCCCGGTGATGACGGCGGCGCGTTTCTCGTGCGCAACCGGGGTGGTGGAGACGCCACCCAGGAGTACGAGCGCTTTGCGCGGATCGTCGCCGAGGATATCGACGACAGCGGTGATGGCGCCGCGGGCCTGTTCCTCCACGGGCCGGTCGAGCAGCGGAATGTAGCCGGCGACGGCTGCCTCGGCCACCTCGGTGGCAATCGTTTCGATCACCGCGTCGGCGAGGGCGTCGAGGCCGTCGAAGCTTTCGTAGAAGTAGCGTTTATTGAGTTCGGCCGCCCGGCACAGTGCCTCGACCGTGGCCGTGCGCCAGCGGTTGTCGGCCATTTCGGTGAGTGCGACGTCGATCAGTGCCGTGCGCCGCCGCAGAAGCCGCGTGCGAGCGGAATCTCCTGCGTACTTGCGTTCGGCGGTCGGCACGCGATCATCCTCCCATTTCCGCGCCGGGGCATTGACACGCGATTCGAGTATCTGGCACAGTTTCGTACCAAATAAACTGGTACGAGAACGTACCAGATTGGAGTGGGTGATGACGGTACATCCGGAACAACAGCAGTCGGCGCCGCGCGCGATATGCGCCGAGCTGCGGGAACAAGCGGCGGTGCGGCCGGTCTCGGCGCGTGTGCAGGCGTGGGACTACCTGACCGGTCTCGGTGCGCGGGACGATCACGCCGCCTTGGCGGAGATGTTCGCCGCCGGGGTAGCGCCGGACGGGCCGGACGGGAAGCTGGAGGGCCTGATCGTCGGGAAACTCTTCGGGATCCCCGAAGCCCGGTTGGCGAACCCGCTGATGCGCATCGACCCGACCTGGCGGGGTAAGACGTTCGACCTGGCGGGCGGGGTCGGCTGGAACAGGCTCTCGCCGATCGCCGGTGTGGTGATGCCGATCATCACCGCGGGCTACTTCGGCCTGCGCCGCGCCGGTGGGGAAATGGAGGGTTTCGATTTCGCACACGCACTGGCGCCGAGCTGGCTCGAATCCGCCAAGACCGTGCGCGCCCTCGACTATTCGGTGTCCGAATACCGTAATCCGACTGTCCGGACCTTCCCCATCGGGCGGACCCGCGACGAAATCGTGGAGGTGATCCCCGGCGTCTACCTCGGCCGGGCACTGCTGCGGATGAACGACGGTGCGATCAGGCTCATCGCCTACTTCGCATTGCGCGAGCCGATCGGCAGCCCGCTGTGATCGACGTGCGCGGCGCCCGGGTGTGCATCACCGGCGGGGCGCGCGGAATCGGCCGGGCCACCGCCGCGGAATTCATCGCCCGCGGTGCCCGGGTATGGATCGGCGACCGTGATCTACCGGCCGCCGAACAGACCGCTGCCGAAATCGGTGCCGTAGCCCACGCGCTGGATGTCACCGACGAAGACAGCTTCCGCGCTTTTGTAGCGGCAGCGGAAGCCGAGGGTCCGATAGATATCCTGGTCAACAATGCCGGCGTCCAGTTCATGGGCGGTTTCGCCGATCGAGATCTCGCCGCCGTACAGCGCGAACTCGCGGTGAATCTCGGCGCCGTGCTCACCGGCGTGCACCTGGTACTGCCCGGGATGCGCCTGCGGCGGCGCGGGCATATCGTCAACGTCGCTTCCATGGCAGGCAAGGTCACCACACCCGGTATCGCGACCTACTGCGCGTCGAAGTTCGGTGTCGTGGCGTTTTCCCGCGCGCTGCGTGCCGAACTCGCGGGCTCGGGCGTTACCGTGACGGCCGTGCTACCCGCGGCGACCCACACCGACCTCACCTCCGGCGTGCGGTTGCGCTTGCAGCCCACGCTGACTCCGCAGCAGGTCGCCACCGTGATCGCCGACAGCGCCGGCCACGGCCGCGGTGAGGTGACCGTACCCCGCTGGCTCGCACCGATAGGCCTGGTCGAGGAGCTGATCCCGGCGCCGGTTCTGTGGTGGCTCAAACGTTTCGTCGGCGGTACCGAGTACGGCGGATACGACCCGGCGCAGCGGAAGGACTATCTGGATCGCATCCAGCAACGGTGATCCACGGATTCCGCAACAGCGTCCGCTCCGGAAACCGATTGCATCGGCGCGGCTCGCCGGTGGCGGCGTAGCGGGGAGCAACCACACCGCCGCCTCGATTTCGAGGCACAGGAGCGGGACGAAGCTGTGCGGCACCTACCCCTGAGACCCACCCGGTTGCCTCGCGGTGAGAATGGTGAGCATGCCCGAAACCGACCGCGCCGATGGCCTGACCGTCGGTCAGGCCGCGAAACATCTGGGCGTGACCGTGCGCGCGCTGCACCACTGGGACGACATCGGTCTGGCGCGGCCCTCACTGCGCACCGCGGCCGGATACCGGCTGTACACCGCGGGCGATCAGGAACGCCTGCATCGTATCGTCGTCTACCGCGAACTCGGCCTCGGCCTGGACCGGATCCAGGGCATCCTGGACGATCCGGCCGCCGACGTGGCCGAAGCCCTGCGTGCGCAGCGCGCGCAGGTCGCCGAACGGATCGACCGGCTCCAGCAACTCGGCGCCGGGCTCGATCGGATGATCGAAGCTCATGAACGTGGGCTGCTCCTCGACGCGGACCAGCAGGTGGAGGTCTTCGGGCCCCGGTGGAATCCGGATTGGCCGACCCGAGCCCGTGAGCGCTACGGCGATACCGCGCAATGGCAGCAATACGCCGAACGCGCGGCCGCCCGCAGCCCGGAAGAATGGCAGGCTGTCGCCGACACCGTGACCGCCTTCGACGGCGCCCTCGCCGACGCGATGGAGGCCGGTATCGAACCCGACAGTCCGGCCGCGAATCAGCTCGTCGAGCGGCACCGCGAAGTGTTCAGTTCGTCGTACTTTCCCCTCACCAGGCAGATGCAGGTCTGTCTGGGCCGCATGTACGAGACCGATCCGGGGTTCGCCGCCCACTACGACGGTATCCGAGCCGGTCTCGCCACCTGGTTCCGCCGAAGCGTCGACGCCGGCGCCCGCGCCCACGGTGTAGACCCCGACACTGCGGCCTGGCAGTAGCAAAGTCCGGACATCTCCGGCGCATCTGGAGATTCCTCGCTCATTCCGCTGGTTTCGATGGAAGGCTCGGACGGGCGTGGGGCACAACCGAATGGTCAACCAAGTCGAATACGGTGCTGAGCAGGGAGGCGCGTGGTGCAGGTTCGTAATCCGTTCGCGGCGGACGGAAGGTTCCCCGATATCGTCGTGACAGCGGTGGCGGCTTCCACCTCCATCGCCGGAGATATCGACGCGACCTGGGCCGGCCTACTGGCCGGTGCGTCCGGCATCGATCGCCTGGAGGAGCCCTGGGTCCAGGAATACGACCTCCCGGTGCGGATCGGCGGACCGTTGAAGGTCCGGCCGGAAACGCTTCTGACTCGGGTGGAGTTGCGGCGTCTGGCGTATGTGGAACGCCTGGCCACGGTGCTCGGCCGGGAAGTCTGGCGGAATGCGGGAAGCCCGGAGGTCGACCGGGACCGGCTCGCGGTGGCGATCGGTACCGGCCAAGGCGGTGGCGACGCGGTCGTGGAGGCTCGCGACACACTCGAAAGCTCCGGCTATCGGCGGGTTTCGCCGCTGGCGGTCCAGATGATGATGCCCAACGGCCCGGCAGCGGTGGTCGGCCTCGAACTCCAGGCCCGCGCCGGTGTGGTGACCCCGGTGTCGGCCTGCTCGTCCGGTTCCGAGGCGATTGCGCGGGCCTGGCAGATGATCGCTATGGGCGATGCCGATATGGCGGTCGCCGGCGGCGTCGAAGGCTATATCGACCCGGTACCGATCGCGGCGTTCTCGATGATGCGGGCGATGAGCACTCGCAACGACGACCCGAGGGGGGCGTCACGTCCCTTCGACGCCGACCGCGACGGTTTCGTCTTCGGCGAAGCCGGCGCCCTGCTGATCCTCGAAACCGAGGAACACGCCCGAGCCCGCGGTGCCACCGTTCTCGCCCGCGTGCTCGGTGCCGGGATCACCTCCGACGGTTTCCATCTCGTCGCGCCCGACCCTACGGGCACCGGCGCGGCGCGCGCGATCACCCGCGCGATGCAGACCGCGGGTCTGAACACATCGGACATCACCCATGTCAACGCGCACGCCACCGCGACACCGATCGGCGATACCGCCGAAGCGTCGGCGATCAACCGGGCCGTCGGCACTCATCCCGCCGTGTATGCGCCGAAATCCGCGCTGGGACATTCGATCGGAGCCGCCGGCGCCCTGGAATCGGTACTCACCGTCCTCAGCATCCGCGACGAGGTCATCCCACCGACACTGAACTTGGACAACCAAGACCCCGCTGTCGACCTCGATATCGTCACCGGTGCGCCCCGCCGCGGCCGAATCGATTACGCGATCAACAATTCGTTCGGATTCGGGGGTCACAACGTCGCACTGGCTTTCGGTCGGCGATGAAAGCCGGTTGAGGCTCTTCGGTGTCCTTTTCGCCGTGACCACCTCGTTCGGTCGTGCGACGGCGCTACCGGTGTCGACGTGGCCGGCCGCACTACTGTGCCGGACGATAATTGCCGCTTCCGACCCGAGCCGGAGATCCTGCCAGGGCTCGGCGCAGCGCAGCCCGCATCCCCGGCCCGGGATGCAGGGAACCTCGTATGTGTATCGACCCGCGGAACCCTTATGCGCTGTGTGTCGCGAAGTCTGCCCAGCCGTCGGTGGCGCTCGGGAACAAGGGCGCCCACCGGGTCGTCTCCCGGAATCGCGCGTTGCTGACGCGCAACGACCGGGTCAGGGATGTGGTACGGGCACCCAGGAGTATCGCGAGGCGGCCGGGCGCTCGGAGGTAGTGGGTGCGCCCGGCGGCATGAGCGATCGCCTCGGCGTACTGGTACTTCGTGATCGGGTGGTCATCGACCACGTTGTAGACACCGGCAGGGACTGTGAGGGCGGCCGCCACGGCCTCGCCCGCATCAGCGAGGTGAAGGGAGGAAACGAAACTGTCGCGACGCCCGAACATCGGCGCGATACCGCGGCGGGCCATTGCCAGGAATTCTCTGCTGTGGATGGATTCGGGCCCGTAGAACAATCCGAACCGCAGAACGACGCCGGCTCCGCCGGAATCGACGAACGTCTGCGTACTCGCTTCCGCGGCATGGTTGGTGCGGGCCAGCGGAAAATCGTCGGTGAGCCACTGCTCGTCGATCCACCGGTCTGCTCTGTCGCGGTAGATCATGCAGACCGACTCCTGGATCAACCGGTCGACACCCGCGGCGCCGGCGGCCGCGGCCACTGCCGCCGACCCTTCCGTGCGTATCCGCGCGTTCTCCGCCCACGCGCGACTGTCGAGGAACTTCGAGGAGGGCGGCAGCGCGGTGGCGAGATTGGCCACGGCGTCGTGGCCGGTGAATGCTTCGGCCAACCGGTCACGGTCGAAAAGTGACACGGTGACCGGCTCGGCGCCCTGCGCCCGGAGGGCGGCAGCTTTCTCCGGAGTACGGGCCAGCCCGGTAACCGTATGACCGGCACCGATCAGGGCCGGGACGGTTCGGCTACCGAGCGCCCCGGTGGCGCCGGTGACGAAAACCTTCATCGCTCGGTCGCTCCTCTCGGGTCGGCGGTGCCCCACACGCG
>NZ_JARWOV010000229.1 GCF_029868855.1 Nocardia carnea
GGCCGGCCTGACCCATTGCCCGGCGCGGCCGCCGGAACCGGCACTCGGCGGCGGTCCGGGACGCAGGCTCTGCGGTGTGCCGCGCCATCGACGCCGACGTTTGGGGTGATTGACGGCGTCTCGTGGCGACCGGCTGTGTGCATTTGGTATGAGCGAGGGCCCTGCGTGGTGACGCTGCGATACCGCCTACGGGCCTGACCCGCTCAAACCGTGCCGCTGGTGCGGGTCGTCGAGAGGCCGGCCCGCCCAACCCCCCCGCCCCCCCCCCCCCCCCCCCCCCCCCCCCCGGACTCGCGGACGAGCCGGGCGGCTGGGTGAATGCGGCACCGGACCTGTAGATGAACATCCGACGGTCGCCGGCGCGGTGTACAGCCCCACACTGATCAGGTCGATCACTCCAGGCTCAGCCGAGGGCCGTACCGGAGTCGCGAAGCCCGACCGAGCCGATGTTCGGCGAACCGGTTCCGCACTGCGCGGTTGTCGCCGGGATCCGGTCAGCCGCTTCGCCGGATCGATTCTGGACGTCCGCATGTCTGCGAAGAACGGCTTTCGCCGCCCGCGATACCGCTGCGGCCCCAGCTCACACCCGGCACGGCCGGGCTCCCGGTTCCGCGTCATCATGGCGTCCGGATCCGCGGTAACGGCATCGCGGCGACCGAACCTCCGCTGCCCGGCCGGTCCACCTGCGCGCCGCCGGCGCCGGAACGGCGCGGCGTTCAGTCCACCAGGCCGCGCGGGCGCACCACCAACACGGGGGCGGCGCGCTTACCTTTCTCCTGGAGCAGCGCGATGGCCCGTCCGTCCGCGGTGAGGGCGGCGTGGACACCGGTGATACCGATCGGGTCGAGCCAGCGGCCGTCCCGCAGTTTCTCGACGTCATCGGCGCCGATCACGCGAGGCGGGAACGACAACCGCACGGCGGCATCGATATCGAGGCTCGGCACGGGATCCTCGGCCAACTGTTCGAGGGTCCGGGCATGTTCGAGCGTGAAAGGGCCGACCCTCGTGCGGCGTAGTGCGGTCAGATGACCGCCCACTCCCAGCGCGGCCCCCAGATCGCGTGCGAGCGCGCGGATATAGGTGCCCGAGGAACATTCGACGGCCACATCCAGATCCACCACCTCGGACTCCGCGATATCGCGGCGATCCAGCACGTCGAAACGGGAGACCGTGACCGGCCGGGCAGCGAGTTTCACTTCCTCACCGGCGCGGTGCCGGGCGTAGGCGCGTTCGCCACCGACCTTGATGGCGCTCACCGTGGCCGGTACCTGCTGGATATCACCGGTCAGCGCGGCGACTTCCCGGTCGATCTCGGCGTCGCCGATATGCCCGGCCGCCGCGGTGGACAGGACTTCGCCCTCGGCGTCGTCGGTGGTCGTGGCGCAACCCAGCCGGATCGTCGCGGTGTAGGCCTTGGTGGTGAGGGTGAGCAGCCCCAGTAGTTTCGTGGCGCGTTCCACACCGAGTACCAGCACTCCCGTGGCCATCGGATCGAGGGTTCCGGCGTGCCCGACTTTCTTGGTGTGCAGCAGCTTCCGGGTCCGCGCCACGATATCGTGGCTGGTCGGGCCGGTCGGTTTGTCGACGATCAGCAGACCGCCCAGGATATCGGCCATCAGCTGTGCGCGATCGCGGTCAGGATGAATCCGCCGGTGATCAGCCAGCGGCCGTCGAACGAGGTGAGGGGTACACCGCCGTCGCCGGTCTGCCCGGGCACCAGCAGTTCCGACCGGAACGTACCCGCCCCGGCCCCGGCGCCCGCCTCCTCGACCGTGAAGGTGATGTGCGCGTCCTCGAAACCCAGCCAGCGGGTGGTGAGCGGGAACCACGCCTTGTAGGTGGCCTCCTTCGCGCAGAACAGCAGCCGGTCGAGATGCAGCCCGGAATCGGTGATACGCAACCACTCCCGCTCGGCGGGCAGACTCACCGAATCCAGTACGCCCTCGGGCAGGGATTCGTGCGGTTCGGCATCGATCCCGATCGAGCGGTACCGCAGCTTATGGGCCAGCGCCGCGCCCCGGAAACCGTCACAGTGGGTGAGGCTGCCGACGATCCCGCGCGGCCATACCGGTGCACCTCGTTCGCCCTTGCCGATCGCCACCGGCGGCTCCCCCAGCTGCGCGAGCGCCTGGCGGGCGCAATGCCGGGCGCCGATGAAATCGCGGCGCCGCTTCTCCACCGATTTCGCGATCAGCGGTTCCTCGGCGGGATGCGCTTTCAGATCCTCCGGATAGTCCAGCAACTCGGCGGAGGCGATATCGGCGGGCAGGATTGTCTCGATCATCGTCGGTGAGCCTACTGGGTGTCGCCGGCCGCCGGTTCAGGCGAGCCCGCGGCGCCGCTGCGCCTTGTCCCGCATCTCCGCGGCCGCGGCGGCCATTTCCGGCGTCACCTTGAAATGGCCACCCCAATCGTTCAGGTCGCCCGGCCCGTACTCGGGGTCGGGCAGGATCTGGCGGAGCAGCTTCTCGGGTTTCCCGCGCTTCTGCCATTCCCGCGGATAGCCGAGCGAGACCTCTTCGAACCGGACCCCGTCGTAGTAGGTGGTGCGCGGAATGTGCAGGTGACCGTAGACGGCGCAGACGACGTTGTAGTGGGTGTGCCAGTCCGCGGTGTGCTCGGTACCGCACCACAGGGCGAATTCGGGATACCAGAGCATATCGGTGGGTTCGCGGACCAGCGGGAAATGGTTGATCAGCACCAGTGGGGTGCCGTCGGGCAGGTTGTCCAGTTTGCGCCGGGTGGCGCGGACTCTGGCCTCGCACCAGGCGTCGCGGGTGAGATACGGGTCCGGGGTGAGCAGGAACTCGTCGGTGGCCACCACATTGCGTTCCCGGGCGATGGCCAGCCCCTCGGCCTTGGTCCGGGCGCCTTCGGGCCGGAAACTGTAGTCGTACAGCAGGAACATCGGAGCCAGCGTCACCGCGCCGCCGTAGGCCTCGGCACCGGACCCGGTCCACACCGGGAACGGGTCCTCGGGCGTGAGCACATCCAGATCCCGGCACATGGCCACCAGATAGTCGTAGCGGGCGGCCCCGTGCATCTGCACCGGGTCCTTGGCGGTCGTCCACAGTTCGTGGTTACCGGGTACCCAGATCACCTTCGCGAAGCGTTCGCGCAGCAGCTTCAGGGCCCAGCGGATATCGTCGCTGCGTTCGGCGACATCACCGGCGACGATCAGCCAATCCTCGGGCGAATCGGGGCGGATCTCCTCGACGACCGGTTTGTTGCCCTGGTGACCGACATGGATATCGCTCACCGCCATCAACTTGGGTATCACCACACCTACCTTCGCATACCACCGGTGGGGTCCGGCGCCCTGACTCGCTCGTGCTGTGTCCATCGGGTATGAGCGAGGGCCCTGCGTGGCCACGCTTCGCTACCGCCTCCGGCCTGACTCGCTCATGCCGGGATCTCGGCCCCGACCCGGACCCAACGGCCCGACAGCCACCGCGTACTCACCGCGACCAGCCGCAACAGCATGAACGCGATCAGCCCGCACCAAATTCCGCCGATCCCCCAGTCCAACGCCAGCGACAGCCAGATCGCCGGCAGGAAACCGAGCAGCGCCGCACCCAGTGTGGTGGTCCGCAGGTAGGCCGCGTCGCCGGCGCCGAGCAGCACCCCGTCCAGCGCGAACACCACACCGGCCACCGGGATCATCACCACGAAGAACCACCACACCACACCCGTCCGGTCCAGTACCGCGGCATCGGTGGTGAACAGTGGCGGAATCCAGGCGGCTCCCGCGGCGAACACCGCGGCCAGCCCCAGCGCGAACACCGTCGACCAGGCGGTCACCCGGCGGGCCACCGACCGCGCGCCGGCCGCATTGCGCGCGCCCAGGGCCGAACCGACGAGAGTCTGCGCCGCGATGGCCAGCGAATCGAGGGTGAGCGCGAGGAAATTCCACAGCTGCAGCACCAGCTGATGCGCCGCCACCGAGGGCGCCCCGAACCGCGACGCCACCGCCGCGGCGGAAACGAAGCACGCCTGGAACGCCAGACTGCGCGCGATGAGATCACGACCCAGCACGAGCTGCGCCTTCATCACCGGCAACCGCGGCGCCAGTGGTACCCGTGCCCGGACGAGAGCGCTCACGAACAGCACCGCCGTGACCAGCTGACCGATCACGTTCGCCACCGCCGATCCGGGCAGGCCCAACCGCGGCATTCCGGCGAGGCCGTGCACCAGGAGCGGGCAGAGCACCGCGGACAGCGCGAGCCCCGCCACCACATAGGTGAGCGGCCGGCGAGTCTGCTGAACCCCGCGCATCCACCCGTTCCCGGCCATGGACAGCAGGATGAGGGGCACGCCGAACAGGGCGATCCGCATCCAGGCCAGCGCCTCCGCCGCGATCTCGGCGTCGCCGGCGATCACCCCCGCGACGGGGACGGCCGCGATCTGGACCACCAGCAAGATCAGCACTCCGATTCCGCCCGCGAGCCAGCTGGCCTGCACCCCTTCCGCAACCGCACCGGGTTCGTCACCGGCACCGTGCCGGCGGGCCGAACGCGCGGTCGTACCGTAGGCCAGGAAGGTCAGCTGGGAACTCACCTGCGTGAGGATCAGGCCACCGACCGCCAGCCCGGCCAGCGCCAGCGCGCCGAGCCGGCCCACCACCGCGAGATCGAACAGCAGATAGATCGGTTCGGCCACCAGGACGCCGAGAGTCGGCAGGGCCAGCCCCAGGATGCGCCGGGGGCCGGCGGATACCTCCGGCGAAGCGGTCACCTCGGTCTGCATATCACTCCCTGTCATGCTCACCTATCTCGCAGGAGACCCGCGAGCCACGGCCGCGCGCCCGGCGTGCACGCTAGCCGAACTCCCCGACACACCTGTCCCGCTGCCCACTCGGTCCCCGTGAAACGGCGCCGCTACACCGGTGGTCGCTGCGGAGACCATTGTGGAATTCGGGCACCGTCGGCCGCTACCCATTGCTCCGGCCGGGGAGCGGCCGGCTTTCCTCCGGAGACCGGTGCCGGCCGCCGTGACTCCTGTGACCTTCGACCGGCGCCGTCCACGGACGCTCTCGGCCATCCGGCGCGGCTGCACTACGCCGCGCCGGGCGATCTCATATCCCCGCTCGAGGTGCCGGTGCCCACGCGCAAACAGCCCCCGTTACCTCTTTCGTGGGGCCCGGAACCGGGCCGCCCACGGTCGCCGGGCCCGGGAACTCGGTCGTCGGTCCGCCACCGGCGCTGTGGCATGCGCCGACCACGGACGGCCGAAATCGTCAGGCCAGGGCGCTGCGCAACTGGGCGAGGATCTGCTCCGGTTCCCCGTAGGTGGTGTATCCGGCCGCGTACCGGTGCCCGCCGCCGTTGAGACTCATGGCGATGGCCGCGACATCGGCGCCGTCATCTGTTCCGGGACCGCTGTCCTTGGAGCGCAGCGATACCGTCCAGCGCCGCCGTTCGTCGACCGGCCGGGCCTCTTTGAACACCGCGGCGATACCGGCCTCCGCGGTCGCCCGCACAATATCCACGACGCTTTCGGCTTCTTCCTGGCGGACCCCGTCGAGGTCTGTAGCCAGCACGAACGCGGCGACCAAACCGGTCCCGCCGTGGGCCTCCGGCTCGAGCCGGGCGGAGGCGAGAACGGTGGACAGCATCTGCAACCAGGCGAACGGATGGGTGTCCATCAGGGTTCGGGTGATGGCGCCACCGTCTATCCCGGTGGCCAGCAACCGTTCGGCCAGGGCATGCGTGCCGGGCGTCACCCAGCGAAACGATCCGCTGTCGGTGGCCAGCCCCGCGAACAGGCAGTGGGCGATATCGGCGTCGATCGGTTCCTGCCACAGATCCAACAGCGCGGTGAGCACACTGGCCGTGGACACCGCATCGGGATCGATCAGGTTGACCGCCCCGAATCGGGTGTTCGACCGGTGGTGGTCGATCACCAGCGTGGTCCGGGCGCCCGCCAGCCGACCGGCCAGCGCACCCAAACGTCCCGCGCTACCACAGTCGACGGTCACCAGCACATCCACTTCGGCCGGTACCTCGGCCGGCGGGACCAGGAACCGCGACCCCGGCAGTGTGCGCAGCGCGTACGGCAGTTCGGCGGGTTCGGCGAACGACACCCGCACCGGTACACCCCGCCGGTGCAGGACCTGGGCAAGGGCCAGCCCGCTACCGAGGGTGTCGGCATCGGGCTGGACATGGCAGAGGACGGTGACCGAGCGCGCGGTATCGAGCACCCGTACGGCCGCCGCGTAATCCACGGCGGCACCGGTTGTGGTCATGGCGGCCGCGGCTCAGTCGTCGTCGCGCGGTGTTTTGTACGGGTCGGCGTCGCCGGCGGGTTTCGCCTCGGCCGCTACCCGGGCGACCGCGTCGTCGGCGGCCCGCGCACGGGCCAGCAGATCCTCCATCTCCCGGGCCGCGTCGGGTACGGTGTCGAGAACGAACGCCAAGGTCGGGGTGAACTTCACCCCGGTTCCTGCGCCCACTTTCGACCGCAGCACACCCTTGGCCTTCTCCAGTCCGGCAGCGGCCGCGGTGTAGTCGGGTTCGGCGTCGACGGTTTCACCCATGACGGTGTAGTAGATGGTCGCCTCGCGGAGATCGCCGGTGACCTTGGCGTCAGTGACGGTGACGAAACGCAGCCGCGGATCCTTGATCTCGTATTCGATCGCGGTGGCCACGATCGCGGAGATCCGTTTGGCGAGCCGGCGTGCCCTGGCTTGATCCACCATGGCCGCTCCTTTCCCTTTCAGTCCTCGGGTCCGAAGACGCGGCGGCGTACTGCCAGCAACTGTAACTCCGGACGGGCCGCGACATGGCGTTCGCATTTGTCGAGCACGGCCGTCAGATGATCCATCCCGGCCGACACCATCGCCACGGCCAGCAGTGTGCGCCGGTAGCGGTCGTGTTCCCCGGCCTCTGCAGTGCTGACCCCGAAACGCTGGAGTTCGGCCAGGATCGGCCGCACCACCGAACGCTTCTCCTTCAGAGAGTGCACATCACCCAGCAGGATGTCGAATTCGAGTGCACCGAGGTACACGCAACCTCCCAGTTATAGCCACGACGCGACACCGGGGCCCGCCGGTGCGCGGCGGGTCCCCGGGCCTCTCGTGCCGATATCGATGACCGGGCCCGGACAGCGGAGTCCGGGCCCGAATCACAGTCAGTCGCGCGGCTTCTCGCGCAACTCGTAGGCCTCGATGATGTCGCCCTCCTTGATATCGGAGTACGTCAGCGTCATACCGCATTCGAAGCCTTCGCGGACCTCCATGGCGTCGTCCTTCTCGCGGCGCAACGAGCTGATCGTCGTGGATTCGGCGACCACCATGTTGTCGCGGAGCAGGCGGGCCTTGGCGTTGCGCTTGACGACGCCCGAGGTGACCATGCAGCCGGCGATGAGACCGATCTTGGACGACCGGAAGATCGCCCGGATCTCGGCGCGGCCCAGTTCGACCTCTTCGTAGATCGGCTTGAGCATGCCCTTGAGCGCGCTCTCGATCTCGTCGATGGCCTGGTAGATCACCGAGTAGTACCGGATGTCCACGCCTTCGCGGTTGGCCAGTTCGGTGGCTTTGCCCTCGGCCCGGACGTTGAACCCGATGATGATCGCGTTCGATGCCGACGCCAGGTTGACGTTGGTTTCGGTGACACCACCGACACCGCGGTCGATGACCCGCAGGCGCACCTCGTCGTCGATCTCGATGCCGAGCAGGGCCTCTTCCAGCGCCTCGACGGTACCGGAGTTGTCGCCCTTGAGGATCAGGTTCAGCTCGCTGGTTTCCTTCAGCGCGGCATCCAGATCCTCGAGGCTGATCCGCTTACGGCTACGCGCGGCCAGTGCGTTGCGCTTACGCGCATTGCGCCGGTCGGCGATCTGCCGGGCGATCCGGTCCTCGTCGACGACGAGCAGGTTGTCGCCCGCGCCCGGTACCGAGGTGAAGCCGACGACCTGGACCGGTCGCGACGGCAGTGCCGCCTCGACATCGGCCCCGTGTTCGTCGACCATGCGCCGGACACGGCCGTAGGCGTCGCCCGCCACGATCGAATCGCCGACCCGCAGCGTGCCGCGCTGGATGAGCACCGTGGCGACCGGGCCGCGACCGCGGTCCAGATGCGCTTCGATGGCCACACCCTGGGCGTCCTGCTCCGGATTGGCCCGCAGATCCAGGGCGGCGTCCGCGGTGAGCAGTACCGCCTCGAGCAGGGCGTCGATATTGGTGCCCTGCTTGGCGGAGATGTCGACGAACATGGTTTCGCCGCCGTACTCCTCGGCCACCAGGTTGTATTCGGTCAGCTGCTGCCGGATCTTCTCCGGGTTCGCGCCTTCCTTGTCGATCTTGTTGACCGCCACGACGATCGGCACATCGGCCGCCTGCGCGTGGTTGATCGCCTCCACCGTCTGCGGCATCACGCCGTCGTCGGCGGCGACCACCAGGATCGCGATATCGGTGGCCTTCGCACCGCGGGCACGCATAGCGGTGAACGCCTCGTGACCCGGGGTATCGATGAAGGTGATCAACCGGTCTTCTTCGCCCAGATGGGTCATCACCTGGTAGGCGCCGATGTGCTGGGTGATACCACCGGCCTCCGCCTCGCGGACGTTGGCCTTACGGATGGTGTCCAGCAGGCGGGTCTTACCGTGGTCGACGTGGCCCATGACGGTGACCACCGGCGGCCGCTGTTCGAGATCTTCCTCGCCGCCTTCGTCCTCGCCGTAGGTGAGATCGAAGGATTCGAGCAGCTCGCGGTCCTCGTCCTCGGGGCTGACCACGTGCACCACGTAGTTCATCTCGCCGCCGAGCAGCTCCAGGGTCTCGTCGTTCACCGACTGGGTCGCGGTGACCATTTCGCCGAGGTTGAACAGTGCCTGGACCAATGCGGCCGGGTTGGCGTCGATCTTCTCCGCGAAATCGGACAGCGACGCGCCGCGGGCGAGGCGGATGACCTCACCGTTGCCGCGAGGCAGCCGCACGCCGCCGACCGACGGGGCCTGC
Organism: Nocardia carnea; assembly: GCF_029868855.1. Taxonomy (GTDB): domain Bacteria; phylum Actinomycetota; class Actinomycetes; order Mycobacteriales; family Mycobacteriaceae; genus Nocardia; species Nocardia carnea_A. The sequence continues at coordinate 8,960 of NZ_JARWOV010000229.1, forward strand.
ATCGAATCGTATTCCTGGCGCTTCTGCCGCTTCGACTTACGACCACGCCGGGGTGCGCCACCGGGACGACCGAAGGCACCGGCCGCGCCACCGCGACCGCCGGGCCCACCCGGACGGCCACCGCCACCGGGACGACCGCGGAACCCGCCACCACCGGCGGGTGCGCCGGTTCCGGCGGGTGCGCCACCGCCACCGCGGTAACCACCGCCACCGCCACCACCGGGGCGACCGCCGCCGCCGGCACCGGGACGACCGGGCCGGCCG
>NZ_JARWOV010000230.1 GCF_029868855.1 Nocardia carnea
CCGGGGGCCGGCGGGCCGGGGGGGGGGGGGCCCTATGGGGGCATTGCCCCCCGCCCCCCGGGGGGGGGCCCCCACGCGGGGGGCTCGCCCTGCGGGTGGCTCGCCCTGCGGGTGGCTCGCCCTGCGGGTGGCTCGCCCTGCGGGTGGCTCGCCTTGCCGGTGGGCGGTGCTGGGGGTGGCGGCAGCGGCGTCAACGTGCCCGGCGGCACAGTCGGAGGGTGCCTCGGCAGAGTCGGGCGCCCCGGCCGCCGATCACCCCTTGTGGACCGTGACCAGGGACCCGTCCGTAGTCGCGGGTGCGGTCGCAGGCGTGCCGCGTGAGTGGCGCCCGGCGGTGGCGGCATACAGTACGACGAGCAGCACGCTGAACCAGACGTACCCGTTGCCGATCACCTGTTCCCACGCCGACCAGTCCAGTTCCCGGCCTTCATTGCCCGGCAGGTCGCTGTGCTCGGCGCGGACGAAAACCACTGCGGTGGCCACCACCGCGGCATACCAGCCGGCGGCCCGCGGCCACGGCAGCGTGGTCGCGAAACCGGCCATTGCCAGCAGAGCCGGCGCCACCCACACCCAGTGGTGCGACCAGGAGATCGGCGAGACGAGCAGCGCGACCACCGCGTTCACGGCGAGCGCGATCATCGGCGGTGTCCCGGCCCGCCGGATGGCGACCACGGCCAGTGCGACCAGGGCGGCGGCGGCGAGCAACCACAGCGCCGTGGCCGGAGTCCCGGTGATCCCGAAACGGGCCAGTACGGCCTGAACGGATTGGTTGGTCTGGTACTCCGACCCGCTCAGTCCGCCGACATTGCCGAATCCCCCGAACCAGTACCGCACCGATTCGTCCGGCATGACCGCGAAACCGATCACCGTGGCCACCGCGCCGCTCACCGCGGCCGTGGCCGCGGCCTTGTAGTCCTTGCGGATCAGGAAGAACAGGACGAACGCGGCCGGAGTGAGTTTGATCGCGGCGGCGATGCCCAGCAGCATGCCACGCGGCCAGCGCGGGTTACGGGTCAGGCAATCGGCCGCCACCAGGCCCATCAGGATCAGATTGACCTGGCCGAAGTCCAGGGTGGACCAGATGGGTTCCAGCAGCAGTGCCAGCGGGGTCGCCGTCGCGCAGACCAGAAGGGCGAGTTTGCGCTGGTCCTGGGCGGGCCACAGCTGCCGGGCCACCAAGTAGAGCGTGACGGCGAGCGCGCCCACCGAGACCGCGAGGTAGGCGATCACCGCGGCCGCCCACGGCAGCAGGGCGTAGATGCCGAGCGCCAGCGCCGCGAACGGCGGGTAGATGAACGGCAGGCTGATATCGGCGGCCGTCTCCGGCAGCTGCCCGTAGAGGTCGCCGCCGGAACGCCACTCCTCGACCCCGAGCCGGTACACCTCGAGATCGATGTACTCGCCGCTGATCGCGCGGAACGGGTCGACGGGTCGCGACATCAGTACCCACGTCACGATCATCGCCAGTAGCGGTAGCAGCCAGATCGCCTGCTGGCGGGCACGTCCGGCGAGCGTCTCGGTGCGGGTCGGGGCGTTCGTCATCGGGAGGGACTTTACCGGTTCGAGGTGTCGTCGCACTCGGGCAGTGATCGGCGGGGGATATCGGGGTGAACCGGCCACCGGCCATCGAATACGATTCCACCAGCAGCAATACGGGCGCCGGAGCCTACCGGGGTTCGCTCACAGATGCCTAGGGGAGAGACGAGTAGACCGTGGCCGACGACACCGACGCAGGCGCAGCGACCGGCGGGCAGGAATCCGCGCTCACCGAGGAAGCCCTGGCCGCCGCGGCCGCGGCCGCCGAGAAAGCCTTCGCGGCCGCCGCCGACCTGGATGCCCTCGCCGCCGCGAAAACCGAGCATATGGGTGGTAAATCGCCGATCGCGCTGGCGCAGCGGTCGCTGGGCAGCCTGCCGAAGTCCGAGAAAGCCGACGCCGGTAAGCGGGTCAACGTCGCGCGCGGCCGGGTCGCGCGGGCGTTCGAGGAACGCCAGCAGATCCTGGTGGCCGAGCGCGATGCGGCGGTGCTGGTGGCCGAGGCGATCGATGTCACCCTGCCGGCGAAGCGGGGTCCGGTCGGCGCCCGGCATCCGATCACGGTCATCTCCGAACAGGTCGCCGATGTGTTCGTCGGGATGGGCTGGGAGATCGCCGAGGGACCGGAAGTGGAAACCGAGCATTTCAATTTCGATGCGCTGAACTTCCTCCCGGACCACCCCGCGCGCACCATGCAGGACACCTTCCATATCGCGCCCGCCGGGTCGCGGCAGGTGCTGCGCACCCATACCTCGCCGGTACAGGTGCGTTCGATGCTCGAACGCGACCTGCCGATCTACGTGGTGTGCCCGGGCCGGACCTTCCGCACCGACGAACTGGACGCCACCCATACGCCGGTGTTCTCCCAGGTCGAGGGACTGGCCATCGACAAGGGCCTGACCATGGCGCATCTGCGCGGCACGCTGGACGCGTTCGCGCGGGCCCTGTTCGGTCCCGACACCACCACTCGGATCCGGCCCAACTACTTCCCGTTCACCGAGCCCTCCGCGGAGGTGGACGTCTGGTTCCCGGACAAGAAGGGCGGTGCGGGCTGGGTCGAATGGGGCGGCTGCGGCATGGTCAACCCCAAGGTGCTGATCGCCAGCGGTATCGACCCCGACGAATACAGCGGTTTCGCGTTCGGGATGGGTCTGGAGCGCACGCTGCAGTTCCGCAACGGCATCCCCGATATGCGCGACATCGTCGAGGGGGATGTGCGGTTCACCCTGCCCTTCGGTATCCGGTCCTGATTTCCCGAGCGAGAGAGCGAACGTCACAGTGCGAGTAGCGCAGTCCTGGCTGACCGAAACGATCCGCCGCACCGTCCCCGACTGGGCGGTCACGCCGGAGGAACTGGACGCCGGATTCGTCCGGGTCGGGCTCGAGGTCGAAGAGGTCGACCGGCTCGAGCGGGTGGGCGGTGAGATCGAACACCCGCTGGTGGTCGGCCGGGTCGCAGAGATCACCGAACTCACCGAGTTCAAGAAACCCATCCGCTTCTGCAAGGTCGACATCGGGGCGGAAGAACTCCAGGAGATCGTCTGCGGAGCGACCAACTTCGCGGTCGGCGATCTGGTGGTCGTGGTGCTGCCGGGCGGTGTGCTGCCCGGTGGGTTCGCCATCTCCTCGCGCAAGACCTACGGGCATATCTCCAACGGCATGATCTGCTCGGTCGCCGAACTCGGGATCGGCAAGGACCACTCCGGCATTCTCGTGCTGGAGCCCGGCACCGCCGAACCCGGTACCGACGCCAACGAACTGCTGGGCCTCGGCGATACCGTCATCGAGCTGAACATCACCCCCGACCGCGGCTACTGCTTCTCGGTGCGCGGTTTGGCTCGCGAGCTGGCCTGCGGGTTCGATCTCGAATACGCCGATCCCGCCGTCCGCACGCTGCCGGCGGGCCCGGAGGCGTGGCCGGTGCGGGTCGAAGCGGAATCGCGCTGCACACGGTTCGGGGTCCGCCGGGTCACCGGTATCGACCCGCAGGCGGTGAGCCCGTGGTGGCTGCAGCGGCGGCTGCTGCTGTCCGGTGTGCGGCCGATCTCGCCCGCGGTCGACGTGACCAACTACGTGATGCTCGAACTGGGGCAGCCGCTGCACGCGTTCGACGCCGCGAAACTCAGCGGCGGATTGGTGGTCCGGCGCGCCCGGACCGGTGAAACCCTGCGCACCCTCGACGACGCCGAACGCGAACTCGACGCGGAGGACGTGGTGATCGCCGACAACTCCGGAGTGGTCTCGCTCGCCGGTGTGATGGGCGGCGCGTCCACCGAGGTGAACGCCGGAACCACCGATGTGGTGCTGGAGGCCGCCACCTGGGATCCGCTGCTCATCTACCGCACCGCGCGCCGGCACAAACTGGTGTCCGAGGCGAGTAAACGCTACGAGCGGGTGGTGGATCCGGAACTCAATCTGGCCGCGCTGGATCGCGCCGCCACTCTGCTCGCCGAAATCGCCGGGGGCACGGTCGAATCCACCCTCACCGATATCCGCACCGAGCTCGACCCAGTGGATCCGATCCGGATCGATATCGATCTGCCCGATCGGGTGGCCGGGGTCCACTATCCCCCGGGGACGTCCGCGCGCCGCCTCACCCAGATCGGCTGCCATGTGGAGGTCGCCGTGGACGAGAGCAGCGGCCACGGCCAGCTGGTGGTGACTCCGCCGTCCTGGCGGCCGGACCTTGCCCAGCCCGCCGATCTGGTGGAAGAGGTCCTGCGGCTGGAGGGTCTCGAGCAGATTCCACTGGTGCTGCCGCAGGCGCCGGCCGGGCGCGGTCTGACCGCGGTGCAGCGGCGCCGCCGGGCGGTGAGCCGGGCGCTGGCCTTCGCCGGCTGTGTCGAGGTGCCGCCGCCGGTGTTCCTGCCGGCAGGTGTTTTCGACACCTGGGGTCTGGAGGCCGATGATCCGCGTCGCGCCACCACCCGAGTGCTGAACCCGCTGGACGTCGAACGCGCCGAACTGGCCACGACCCTGCTGCCGGGTCTGCTCGAGATCGCCGCCCGCAACATCTCCCGCGGCGCCCGCGATCTCGCGCTCTACGGCATCGCTCAGGTGGTGCTGCCGGGTCCGCAGACCAAACCGGTGGACCCGCTGCCGGTGGACCGGCGTCCGACCGACGCGGAGATCACCGAACTGCTGGACTCGCTGCCTGCCCAGCCGCAGCATGTGGCGCTGGTCCTGACCGGCCGCCGCGAACCGCGCGGCCCGTGGGGGCCGGGCCGGGCGGCCGAGGCGGCCGACGCCTTCGCTCTCGCCGATGTGATCGCCGAGGCCGCCGGGGTCCGGATCGAGCGGCGGCCCGGTAAGTATCTGCCCTGGCATCCGGGCCGCTGCGCCGAACTCGTGGTCGGCGATACGGTCGTCGGATATGCGGGTGAGTTGCATCCCGGTGTGCTGGAACGGTCGGGGCTACCATCGCGCACCTGCGCGGTGGAACTCGACCTGGACGCGCTGCCGCTGGCCGAATCCCGGCCGGCCCCGGCTATTTCCCCGTTCCCGGCCGTGCTGCAGGACGTTTCGGTGAGTGTGCCGGCCGAGGTGCCGGCAGCGGCGGTCGAGACGGCGTTGCGGTCCGGTGGTGGGGAACTGCTCGAGGATATCGCGCTGTTCGACGTCTACGCGGGCGCGCAGGCAGGCGAAGGCCGTAAATCGCTCACTTACGCGTTGCGGTTCCGTGCCGCCGACCGCACCCTCACCGAGGACGAGGCCAGCGCCGCCCGCGACACCGCGGTGGCTGCCGCCGCGGACGCGGTGGGCGCCGTGATCCGGTCCTAGGCGGTATCCCGCCTTCGTCGCGGGCGTGCACGGTCCGGCGGCGGGCTGCGCTCACTGTGCGGCAGACTTCCGGTCCGTCCGAACGGGCGGGCCGGAAGTCGTAGGCTGGTCGTATGAGTGAACCGAACGCAGGCGATCCGGGCGCGCTCGCCGCGCGGTTGGCGGCCCTGCCCGACGAACAGTTGCTGGCCGTACTGGTCGTCGCCACGGCGGGCCGGGAGGAACTGGCTCCCCTCTACGAGGTCGCGACCCGGTTGCTGTCGGAAACCGGCCGCGCCACACCGGATGTGATCGCGGGACCGGCGGGGATTCCTGCCGATGGCGGGGTGGGGTCGGCGACCCAGCTGGGCGGTATCGGTACGGTGGCCGGAAGTGGCGGCGCCACAACCGATTACACCGGGGGCGGTATGCCGACCTTCGATTCGGTCCGGGACAAGGTCCAGCGCCGGATCGGAACAGCCTTCGGCCATCGGGAACTCGATCGGCAGTCGGCGGCCGGCCGCGGTGTCGAAGAACAGTGGGAAGCCCGGGAACAGGCGGCGCGGGAACGCCTCGAACAGATCAGGACCGCCCTGCACGAGGGCGACCGGAGGTAGGCCGCGTGGTCTGTGATTCTGCCCACCCGCGGTCCGGCGGGCTATCGACCGGTTGGTCGATCCGGTGGTTTTCGCAGGTCAGCGCGCGGGCCGCGGTGCATATCGGAGGAGGCCGAGACCACGCGCCGCGAGCGGCGTGATCCGTCTCAGACAAATATGCCGCCGGTACCCGGCCCGGTATAGGGTCGTCTCGCTACAGCGCCCCACGGCCGGTTCCGGCGCGTGACGGGCCGGTACGACCGTCGAAAAGGGATGATCCGATGACCGAAACCGCCGACCCGACCGCTCGTGCGCTCGCCGACCGGCTCCTCGACGCGCAGGTGCGGTGGCTGCTCGACGAGGTGAGCGGCGACCGGTTCGCCGAGGTCGTCGCCCGCGATGTGGCGGCCGTCCTGGATGTGGCGGCCACCGTCCGCTCCGGTGATGTAGTCGGCGTCGAACAGCTGGAAACCACGGTCGCCACAGTTGTGGACAAGGTGGGCGGAAGTGCGGTGCTCGCGGATTCGGCCGGGTTGTTCGCCGACGCGATCTACGACAGTATCGCCGCAAACGAGGACCACACGCTCGGCGAACTCGTCGAGCGCGAACCGGTCGAGGCGCTGCTGCAGAAGATCGTCGATATGCACCAGACCCAGGAGCGGGTGCTGGAACGGCTCACCGACAGCCCGCTCGTGGCCACCGTCGCCTCCAAATTCGTGGACAAACTGGTCGGCGATTTCGTGGAGGCCAACCGGCAGCGCGCCGAGAAGATCCCCGGGATGGGCACGCTGATGTCGCTCGGTCAATCCGCCGCCGACCGCGCCCGCAAAGCCGCCGAGAGCAACACCATCCTGGGTGATATCGCCGGTAAGGGCGCCATGTACGCGCTCAAACGCACCAACAACGCCATCCGCGAGATGCTGCGTGACGCGCCCGTGCACGACGCCACGATGGAGTTCTGGGATCTGCACGCCGACGAACCGATCAGCGGGCTGCGTGAATACCTCACCAAACAGGATCTGAACGAGCTGGTCCGGCTGTGCTACCGGATTGCGGTGACCACCCGGGAAAAGGAGTACTTCGGCCTGCTCGTCGACGAGTGCGTGCAGGTGTTCCATGAGAAGTACCGCGACCACACCCTGGCCGCCGTCCTCGAGGAACTGGGATTGACCGGCGAGGACATCGTCACCGAGATCCTGCGCTACGGCCCGGCCGTGGTGGAAGCCGCGAAACGCGACGGTGTGCTGGCACAACTGCTCCGGGAACGCTTGGAGCCGTTCTATTACTCCGACGAGGTCCTGGAGATCCTCACCCCCGCGGGGTGACGATGGCCGGCGACGCCGGCAACCAGCCGCTGAAGGTCCCGGGTGGGACTGTGGTGCTCGATCTCGACGGTGAGGTCCTGTTGCTCCCCGGGGGAACGCGAGTTGCCGGCACCGCCAGTCGAGATGTGAACCGACCGGGGGGCAAAACCGCGGCGGAGGTGGTTCAGATCCCGCGAGCGCAACGGTCAGGCCGATCGCGAACTCACCCGGCTGTGGTGCAGGCGGCTCCGGAGCCGTGCCCGTTCGGGGTTTGCCTCCGCACGCGGGACCGGGGATCGCCGGGCTTCTCAGGCCGACGGCGCGTGCATCCCGGTGGAGTCCTTCTCCGCACCGTTGCTACCGGAACCGTTCTTCGCCGCCGCGGCGCGTTCGGCCAATAGATCGCGGATTTCGATCAGCAGTTCGGTATCGGTCGGGACCGGTTTCTCCGTTCCGGCGCCCTTGCGTGCCAGATACCGCTTCTGCACGGTTTTCATCGGCAGGATCAGCGCGAAGTACAGCACCGCCGCCACCATGACGAAATTGATGGCGGCGCTGATGATCGGACCGAGCGCGATGAACGTCGCGGGTTTACCGGCGACCAGGGTGACTCCGAAACCGAGCTGGCTGCTGCCGCCGAGTACAGCCAGCAGGGGTTCCAGCACACCCTTGGTCACCGAGGTGACGATCGCGGTGAACGCGGTACCCATCACGACGGCGACGGCGAGGTCGACGACGTTGCCGCGCATCAGAAAGTCCTTGAAACCCTTGAGCATCCACCCAACTCCGTATCGAACGCTGCGGTACACCGCCGGGCCGGGGTCCCGGCCGGCAGGTCGATCGTGGTCGCCGTCCGAGGTCCGGCACCACACGGCAGGTGATAGTGGCAGCCCGGCAGACGGCGCGCAAACCGGCGGCGGGGCGCGTGCGGACAGCCCGGTCCACGCGCCCCGCGGGTGCCCGTCACCTCGGCCGCGGATAACTTCGGCGCGGAACCGGCGGCGGTCTGCCGTTCTCGACCGGCGGTGGCCCCGGGGAGCCGCTAGGGTCGGGAACCATTCGGGCATATTGCTATCTACCAGGAGGATTCCGTGGCATCGACACTGATGGGCCGTGCGGTCCGGGGGTTCAACAGCGGAATGGTGGCCCTGCTGGGTGTCCCTGTTCTGGGACCACTGCTGAGCAAGGGTTTCGTGGAGATCGAATACGTGGGCCGGCGGTCGGGGCGGGTTTTCCGTACCCCGGTCAACTTCATGAAGAAGGGTGACGAATACGTCATCGGCGTCGCGATGCCCGACAAGAAGACGTGGTGGCGCAATTTCCTCGGCGAGGGCAGCCCGATCCTGCTGCATTTCCGGGACCGGCAGGTGCGCGGGCATGCGACGGCGCGGCGTGACGAGAAAGGCCGGGTTACCGTGCGTGTCCGGCCGGATTCCACGGCCTGACCGGTAGCCGCGGCGGAAAAGGTGATGCGCCGCGAGGGAGTAGTGGGTAACCTGCCTGCCATGTCGAGTCCGGAGGCATCCAGAGCAGGGCTGTCGGTCACCCCCGTCAGCCCCTGATCCCTCGTTCCGCAGCGGTGCCGTCCGGTCGGCGGCACCGCGCACAGTCGACCTCCGGGTAGCTGACCGGGGTGGCGAGACGTGATGTCCTGTCTCTCCCACCTCGGAGTCTTCGATGCCCTTTGCTCTCTACCTGCTCGCCATGGCGATTTTCGCCATGGGCACCTCGGAATTCATGCTCGCCGGGCTCGTCTCGGATATCGCCGCCGATCTCGGCGTGGAGATCGCCAGTACCGGGCTGCTGACCTCGGCATTCGCCGTCGGAATGGCCGTCGGGGCGCCGGTGATGGCGGTGCTCGCCCGGAATCGGCCGGTGCGGTCGAGCCTGCTGGTTTTCGTTGTCGTGTTCCTGGCGGCGCATATCGTCGGTGCGCTCACCACCGAGTTCGCGGTGCTGGTGACGACCCGGGTGGTGGCCGCCCTCGCCAACGCCGGCTTTCTCGCCGTCGCCCTGACCGCCGCGGCCGGACTCGTCCCGGCGGATCGGCGGGGCCGCGCACTGGCGGTACTGCTCTCGGGTACCACGATGGCCACCATCGCGGGCGTTCCCGGCGGTGCGCTGCTGGGCGCGGTGTTCGGCTGGCGCGTCACCTTCTGGGCCGTCGCGCTGCTCTGCGTGCCCGCCGCGATCGGCGTACTCACCGGTATCCCGGCGCCAGTGCGGGAAGCGGCGGACCACGGGCCGGGCCTGGCCGACGAGCTAGCGGTACTGATCCGTCCCCGGTTGGTGGTCGTCATGCTGCTGGGCGCCCTGGTCAATGCCGCGACCTTCGGCGCCTTCACCTTCCTCGCTCCGCTGATGACGGACCGGGCCGGACTGGGCGACCTGTGGGTACCGGTGGCGCTGGTGCTCTTCGGCGCCGGGTCGTTCGCCGGAGTGACCGTCGCCGGCCGGTTTTCCGATACCCGTCCCGGGGTCGTGGTCGTGATGGCGGGCCCGCTGCTGTGCGCCGGATGGTTCGCGACGGCGTTATCCGCGGACCGGCCCCCGGTCTTGCTCGTCCTCGTCTTCGTTCAGGGCGCGCTGTCCTTCGCGCTCGGCAGCACCTTGATCACCCGCGTCCTGTACGAGGCCGCGGCCGCGCCGACCATGGGCGGGTCCTATGCGACCGCCGCGCTCAACATCGGGGCTGCGGTGGGGCCGCTGGTGGCGGCGGTCGCGCTGGGTACGCGGCTGGGGTCGCTCGGGCCGGTCGTGAGCGGCGGTGTACTCGTAGCTGTCGCGCTGCTGGTGGCCTCGTGCTGTCGCGCTGTTGAACGCCGCCGATCCGAGGCGGCCGTGACAGCGTGACGACGGCGTCGGGCCGGCCCTGCTCCTCGTCGGATTCGGACCGGTTCTCGGGACGCCGTGGTTTCCGTGAGGTGAACAGTCGGCGGTGTGAACGCGACGTAACGGTGTCCAGAGATTCGTGACACGCGACTCGAACCGGTGTTTCGGCAGGTCGGGTCCGCTATCCTGAGGAAACCATCCGGAGTGGCCGCGTGGTTGGCGCAACGGCCAAGGGTGATGGAGGACTTTGTGAGTACACCGTCGGTTATCGATGAACGTGCACGGGGTCCGCGAATCCACCGTATCGCGCCGGACCATCCCCTGGCCGCCGCCGTCCTGGTGGAGCTCGCCATCGAATACAGCACCCGGTACACCGCATCCGCCGGTGCGATACACCGGCGGATGAGTGACCGGCCGGCCACGGATTTCGCGGCCCCGGACGGGGGCCTGGTGGTGCTGGTGGAAAACGGAGAGCCGGTGGCGAGCGGGAGTTTTCGCCGGGTCGATGCCACCACGGCCGAGCTGAAGCGATTCTGGACAGTTCGCGATCAGCGCCGTCGCGGACTCGCCACCCGGGTGCTCGCGGAATTGGAAGCGGGAATGGTCCGGTTCGGCTACCTCCGCGCCATAGCCGTAACGGGCGACGGGCAGCCCGAGGCGCGTGGCCTCTACCCGGCGGCGGGATATGACGAGGTGAGCGCTGCCGGTCGGCGGTACAGCTTCGAGAAGGTATTGGACATCGCGACGCGGCCGTCCCGTGCGCGGCGTTTCGCGGCTGCCGATATCGGCCGGCGAGCCTCGTCCGGTGTAACCACAGCGCGGTACCGGCCGGTCCGCGACTCGTCGGCGAAGTGACACCGGTCGCCGGTGAACTCCTCCGGCCGCATTTTCGCTCCGCAGTAGGGTAGTCCGCGGGTCGGCGGTCCAGCGGGCCGGAAAGGGTCGCCGTGCCGGCTTCGATACTTTTCGCGGTACTCGCCGCCGGGCAACTGGCGCTGGTCTGCTGGTGTGGACTCCGGTACCGCCGTACCCGGGACCGGATGCTCATCGTGCCGGCGCTCGTATGCGCGGCGCTGGGGTACGACAACGCGATCGTGGCGGCGGGCCGCTGGATCGGGGTCGGCGGCACCCTGGAGACGCTGTCGGTCTTCCGGTTCGTGGCGCATATTCTGTTCACCCCCCTGCTGATGCCGTGGGCGTGCGCCGCGGCCGGTCTGGCGGGCGTGGTGTGGATGCGCCGGCCATGGGTGCGGATGGCCGTCCGGGCTGCGACGTTGTCCGTGATCGCGCTGGGTGTGTTCGGCGAACTGACCCGGCTGACCCTGCAGCCGGCCGAATGGGCCGGGACGATCCGCTATACGACCGAGCATTCGTCCCTGGCAGGGCTGCTGCCACCGGTGATCACGGTCGTGGTGGTGCTGGTCGCGGCGGTGGCGGTGTGGCGGGTGCGCGGATATCGGCTGTGGACGGTGACGACCGTGACGATGGCCGTGGTTTCCGCCGCGATGCCGCCGATGTTGCTGACCAATGCCGCCGAACTCGTGTTCGTATGGGGGATCGTCGCGACCGCGGCATGGTTGCCGGGGCCGGCGCGGGCGCCGGCGGGGTTGTCCCGGCAGCTCGGCTGACCCGGCCCGTTCGAATCGGTTTCGGCGGTGCCGTGTGCGTCGTCACAGACCGGAGCGGGTCGGACGACGATACTGTCCGACCATGGGAGATGCGCAGACCGGTAGTGGAAACGACGCGACCCGGCCGCTCCGCGAGGACATCCGGTTCCTCGGTGGCGTACTCGGGGACACCATCCGTGATCACGAGGGGCCGGAGGTCTTCGATCTCGTCGAGAAGGTCCGGGTGGAAGCGTTCCGGGTGCGCCGGGAAGAGGTGCGGCGCAGCGCGGTCGCCGAGATGCTGTCCGGTGTGGATATCGCGGTGGCGCTTCCGTTGATCCGCGCGTTCAGCTACTTCGTATTGCTGGCGAATCTGGCCGAGGATATCCAGCGCGACCGCCGCCGCGCCGTACACGAGGCGGCCGGGGAGCCGCCGCAGGATTCGTCGCTGGCCGCCACCTACCGGAAGCTGGACGCGGCGGGGGTGCGCGGGGAGCGGGTGGCCGAATTGCTTGCCGATGCCCTGGTGTCGCCGGTGATCACCGCCCACCCCACCGAGACCCGCCGGCGTACGGTATTCGATACCCAGACCCGGATCACCGATCTCATGCGGCAGCGGCTGCGGGCCTCGGCAGCCGAACAACCCGCTCTCGAACGGGAGATCCGCCGCCAGATACTCACCCTGTGGCGGACGGCGCTGATCCGGTTGTCCCGGTTGCGGATCCAGGACGAAATCGCGGTCGGACTGCGATATTACGAGCTGACGCTGCTCGATGTGATTCCGGCGATCAACGCCGATGTCCGCGCGGCGCTGTGGGCGCGCTGGCCCGAGCAGCGACTGCTGCCGAAACCGATCCTGCGCACCGGGTCGTGGATCGGGGGCGACCGGGACGGCAACCCCTACGTGACCGCCGAGGTGGTGCGGACCGCGGCGGGGCACGCCGCGGGCGTCGCTTTCGGGCGGTACCTGCGAGATCTGGCGCAACTGGAGAAAACGCTCGCGCTGTCGGCCCGGCTGGTCCCGGTGACCCCCGCGCTGCGCGCTCTCTCGGATGCGGGATATCCGGATCCCGATATCCACGCCGACGAACCGTATCGCCGGGCGGTCTACGGTATCCGGGCACGGCTCACCGTGACCGCGCGCACCGCACTGCGTGCGGTGGGGGCAAGCGATACCGACGCGGCGGCGACCCTGCCGGACTCGGTGGCAACGCTCGACAGCCCGCTGCGCGACTTCACCGGCCGGGGTGCCGTGGTGTCCGGTGTCCGCCCGTATACGTCCCCGCAGGAACTGCTCGACGATCTGGACGCCGTCGACGCCTCGCTGCGCGCCGGCGGTGACGGTCTCCTCGCCGACGATCGGCTCGCGGTCCTGCGGCACACCGTCGAAACCTTCGGATTCCACCTGCAGGGCCTGGATATGCGGCAGAACTCGGAAACCCACGAGCAGGTCGTGGCCGAACTGCTGGCCTGGGCCGGTGTGCACGCGGACTATCCGAGCCTGCCCGAAGCCGACCGGGTGGACCTGCTCACCCGGGAACTGCGCACCCGCCGCCCGCTGCTGGGCCCGCACGCACGGCTGAGTGACCTCGCCGAGAAGGAACTGGGCATCATCCGGGCCGCGGCCGAGGTGGTGGCCGCGCTGGGTCCGGAGGCGATCCCCAACTACATCATCTCCATGTGCACCTCGGTCAGCGACCTGCTGGAGGCGGCGCTGCTGCTGAAAGAAGGCGGTCTGCTCGATCCCGGTGAGCCCGGCGGCGCCCCGTTCTGCCCGGCCGGGATCGTGCCGCTGTTCGAAACCATCGAGGATCTCGCGGCCGGGGCGGCCACGCTCGGCGCGGCCCTGGAAGTTCCCGAGTTCCGGGACCTGGTGGCCGCGCGCGGGATGCGTCAGGAAGTGATGCTCGGCTACTCCGACTCGAACAAGGACGGCGGATACCTGGCCGCCAACTGGGCGCTCTACCGCGCCGAACTGGAGCTGGTGGAACTGGCCCGTGAACAGGGGATCCGGCTGCGGCTCTTCCACGGTCGCGGTGGCACGGTGGGCCGCGGCGGCGGGCGCAGTTACGACGCCATCCTGGCCCAGCCCGCCGGGGCGGTGCGCGGTTCGTTGCGGCTCACCGAACAGGGCGAAATCATCGCCGCGAAATACGCCGAACCCGGTTCGGCGTACCGGAATCTGGAATCGCTCATCGCGGGCACACTCGAATCGACACTGCTCGATGTCGAAGGCCTGGGGCCGGACGCCGAATCCGCGTACGCGCTCATGGACGATCTCGCGGCCCGGGCCCGCGCCGCCTACGCGCGGCTGGTGCACGACACTCCCGGTTTTGTCGAATACTTCCGGCAGTCGACTCCGGTCGCCGAAGTGGGTGACCTCAATATCGGTAGCCGTCCCGCCTCCCGGAAACCCACGAAATCCGTGGCCGATCTGCGCGCCATCCCCTGGGTGATGTCCTGGAGCCAGGCCCGGGTGATGCTACCCGGGTGGTACGGCACCGGCACCGCGCTCGAGGAATGGGTGGACGGCGATCCCGACCGGCTCGCGCGCCTGTCGGACCTGTACCGGCGCTGGCCGTTCTTCCGCACCGTACTGTCGAACCTGGCGCAGGTCATGGCCAAGAGCGATCTCGCCATCGCGGCCCGCTACGCCGAACTCGTCGACGACAGCGAACTGCGCGAGCGGATCTTCGGCATGATCGAACGTGAGCACGCCCGTACGGTGGCCATGCACGCCGCCGTCACCGGCAACGATCATCTCCTCGCCGACAACCCGTCGCTCGCCGAATCCATCCACAACCGGTTCCCGTATCTGGAACCGCTGAACCAGATGCAGGTCGAACTGCTGCGCCGGCTGCGCGCCGGGGACGATTCCGAACTGGTCAAACGCGGCATCCTGCTCACCATGAACGGTCTCGCGACCGCGCTGCGCAACTCGGGCTGACCGGGCGGCCGGATTTCCGGCGCGTACGGCCCGTCGTGACCCGGTATGTCATCGCGGCGTCGTACCGTCGGCCCCATGACGACTTGGAGTGAATTCACCGCGGAAGCGCCGCATATCAGTGAGGTTTTCCGCCGCCGCCATCTCGCAACGGGCAACCTGTGCATGCTCGCCACCCTGCGGTCGGACGGCTACCCCCGGATCAGCCCCGTCGAGCCGATGATCTTCGAGCAGAAACTCGTGATCGCCGGTATGCCGGGCACCACCAAATTCCGCGACCTCCTGCGCGATCCGCGGTTCTGCCTGCACACCGCGACCGTCGACACCATGGTCACCGCCGGCGACGCAAAACTCTTCGGCGTCGTGGTCGACGACCCGGATACCGCCCTGCACGCCCGGTTCGCCGAATTCCTCTACGAGGACAGCGGAATGGATCTGCGCGGTCAGCGTTTCGACCATTTCTTCGTCGCCGATCTCACCTCGGCGTCCGCGGTGGAGGTCGGCGACGACCTGCTGAAGATCACGATCTGGAAACCTGGCGAGGGGGAGCGGGTGGTCGAGAAGCGATAACGTGCCGGCCGGCCACCTGCCACGCAGCGACCGGTATCCACCTCCCGCCTCTCGGAGAACGGTGAGGGGACAGCGGTTATCGGTACCGGCCGATATCGATGGAGGTGAACCGGCCCGGCGCTGGTTCGGCGGAATCCGGCGTCGAGGCGGCGTACAGCCGCTGCCCATCGGGGGAAGGTGCGGCAAGGCCGGGGACCGCATCGATATCGATACGATCGACGACCTTTCTGCTGTGTGTGTCGAGCACGGTGATCCGGCCGAGGCCGGTGTCCGGGTCATCGATGCGGTCGTGCGCGATGAACAGATACCGGCCGCTCGGTGAGAGGGTCAGATCGTGTAGTTCTGTCTGGATGCGGAGCAGCGTGGTCGCCGCACCGGTGGTCGTATCGACGCGAATCAGGTCGGCGGGCCGTGTTCGGTCCGCGCAGTACACATGCTCGTTGTCCGCTCCGTGGCCGAGGTGTCCACCGAACGGATCACGACCGTGCCCGCCAACGCGCGGTTGTGCGGGCCCGATTCGAGGCCGGAGAGGGCTTGCGCTGAGTCTGCGGCCGACCACGTTCGAGCGTTGGTGTCCCGCCGGGCAGGGGGTGTGTCGGTAATCGGCGTCCGTTCTCGCTGTTCAACCGATCCTGCTGGCTAATGGACTATTGATCGGGCACAGCGAAATCGGAGAGTGTCGCGCTCGCGCCGCCGGACATGAGCCGCTTACTGATCGAGGCCGGGAGACGGGGGAGGACGCGCAGGGCGGTTTCGCTGAAGAGCAGCTGCGCGCGAGATCGCGGGATACCTCGGCGCAGCACGCCGGGTGCCACGGCACGGCACCGGCGGACGTAATCTCCGAGCCGCTCTTCGTACGCGCGGAAGGCCGCCTCGTGCGCACCGCCGGTGTCCGCGAGGGCACGAGCCAGTACGTAGGCGCCGACCACCGCCAGGGTGGTGCCGCCGCCGACCGCGGGCCCGGGACAGTACCCGGCGTCGCCGACCAGCGACACCCGGCCCCGGGACCACGAGTCGAGATGTATTTGGCTGATCGAGTCGAGATAGAAATCGTCCGCACGATCCATCTCGTCCAGCAGGCGCGGGATCTCCCAGCCCTCGCTGCGGTACTCGGCCCGGAGCAGCCGGCGCTGGGCGTCGATATCGCGGTGGTCGGAGGCCGGCTCGCCGGGGCGGCGGAACAGGAACACGGCGCGGGCCTCGCCGGTCTGCGCGACCGGATACATCGCGGCAATCCGGTCCACCGCGTTGTACAGCACCGTATGTGTCGACAGATTCCGGTAATCGGGCAGGGTGCCGACCGCGAGATAGGCGCCGAGATGGTGCTCGAGCTCGTCTTCCGGGCCGAAGACCAGTCGCCTGACGGTGGAGTGCAGGCCGTCGGCACCGATCACGAGATCGAATCGGCCGGTGCGGCCACTGTCGAACGTCACATCGATACCTGCCTCGTCCTCGGCCAGTGTCGCGATCGAATCGCCGAAGCGGTATTCGACGCGGTCGGCGGTGTCCTCCTGCAGGATCGCCGCCAGTTCGCCGCGCATGATCTCGAGATGCCGATCGTCGGCGAAAGCCGCCGAGATATCGCGCAGATCGAGATCGATGGGGGAGCGGCCCGGTCGTTCGTATCGCAGTGCCGAGGTCTCGACGCTCGCCGCCCGCAGCCGGGGCAGGAGTCCCATTCGGTCCATCACTTCACCGGCCGGAGCGAACAGGTCCACCGCGTGGCCGCCCAGGCCGAGCCGGGGACGCGGGGTGCGTTCCACCACCACCGGGGTGAATCCGAAGCGGTCCAGCCAGTACGCGAGCACCGGGCCGGCGATGCTCGCGCCCGAGATCAAGATGTTCACGATGCCACCTAGTTCGTTTACCTATCGGTCGGTAAACGAGTTTACTTACCGGACGGTCAACGCGCTAGACTCGACCGATGCCCAGACCGCGCTCCACCGAGACCCGCGAGCGAATCCAGGCTGCCGCGCTGGAACTGTTCACCTCCCGCGGTATCCGGGAGACCAGCCTGCGCCAGATCGCCGAGGCGGTCGAACTGACGAAACCCGCGCTGTACTACCACTTCTCCTCGCGCGATGAGCTGCTGCGCAGCCTGGTGCAGCCGCTCGCGGACGATATCGAGGCGATGATCGCCGCGGACGAGGCGCGGCCCGGCGACGAGCCGATGGACGCCCGCGAGGTACTGACCCGCTACTTCGATATCTCCTACGCCCACCGTGCCGTGACCGCCCTGCTGCTCCGCGACGCCGCACCCCTCGGTGAACTGGGTTTCCTGCAGCAGGTGGTGGACTGGCGCCGGCGCCTCACCGCGTTGCTGGTGGGGCCGGGCGCCGGTGTCGCGGAGCAGGCGCGGGCCATCGTCGCCCTGGGCGGGCTGGGTGACTGCATGGTCCTGCTGGCCGATACACCGGTCGACGAACTCCGCACGGCGGCGGTCGACGCGGCCTGCGCGTCGCTCGGCATCTGACCAGGGCAGCCGCCGCCGCCGAACGGCGCGGACTTGTCCGACCGTTCACCGGCTTCCCGAGCGGTCGGCGACATGGGCGCATATCCGACTTCCGGCGTGCCGATTACTCCCGGAGGTCCCGGAGAAGACGGTCGAGCGCGGAGGGTGTGCGGTGATCTCCCGGGTCCCTCTCGATCGACCGGGCGAGGAGAACCGTGTACCCGATCGACCCCAGCAACCCGAAGATAACCACGCCCAGTGCTACGTGTCCCCACCACACGGGATGTCCTCTCGGCGCCAGCGGTATCCGCGCGGATAGATCCGCATGGGGGTGATGAGCGCGGCGTTGTCGGTGATGAGGTGGCGAATATCGTCGGCGTGCTCGAACCCCGGAACCACCACCGCCCGGGCGTCGAACTCGGCGGCGTACCGTGCCAGCGCGTGGGCGGCGACGAATGCCCGGGCGTTCGTCTCGACCGTGTACACCAGCCGGCATCCGTTGCGCGCGGCGAGTTCGTAGAGGTCGATACCCGGCGCCGGGATATTCAACCGAAGCAAACCGATCGCCACGGGGGCGCGGTCAAACACGATCGCCCTCCTCGGCCCACCGCCGCATGGCAGCGAGGAGCATTTCCAGCTGGGCGAGCGTGGGTAATGCCCACGCGATGGGCACGCGATGGCCCGAATCATTCCGGACCCGTACCGGCAATGGCTCTGCTGCACGCATGATGAATCCCCGCTCCTGGCATAGTTTTTGGCGAGCACCCGGTGCAGGGTCCGGCAAATGGTGTCAGTGTGCGGTAGCGCTGTCCGCTGACTGTGTTGTGACAGACCACCAGCTTTCGGCACTCCTGGCGTCGAACTGGTGTCCTCGACTGCGATTCGAGGTGGCCTGCACCGGGCGCTCCCTCAGTAGAGCTATCCCGCAAAGGATTTGGAAGAGCTATCGTGGAATAACCGCGGGGGAGTTCACGAACTTTCTCGAGGGAATCTTCATCGGGGGAGCCTTCGCCCGTGGGGGCTTCCATATTCCATCCATCCGGTTAACGAAGGTAATGAATATGGCTTCTGGATCGACACTTCCTCGAAGAGCTCTGGGCCGCCAACTTCGAAAGCTGCGCGAGAGAGCGGAATTGACGCAAGCCGCCGCGGCCCGGGTCGCCGAGGTATCGCCCCAGTCCTACGGGCGCATGGAGGATGGGCGCCCCACCAAGGTGACCGACCTGGCGCTGAACGCGCTGGCGAACACCTACGAAGCCACCGACACCGAGCGGCAGCTACTTCTCGGGCTGTCTCGCGAGATCAGGGAGGCCAGTACTTCCGGATCGGCATGGTGGCGTGGGTACGCCGACGATGCTGTTGCGAAAGATTTCGACCATTACCTGTCACTGGAGGAGGCCGCGAACTGGGTGACATCGTGGCAAACCGCGGTTGTGCCGGGCCTGCTTCAGACCAGGGAATACCGCCGAGCGCTGACGTGGGCCATGATGCCGGACCGATCGCCCGATGAAGTGGAACGGATGTTGGATGTGGTCGTCAGGCGACAGGATTTGCTGAACCGGCCCGGCTTCCGATTCGAAGCGCTGCTGACAGAGGCCGTCCTGAGCTATGGCGTCGGTGGGCCGGGGGTAATGGCCGGTCAGGTCGCGCAACTCCTGGAGCGTTCGGAGGAAGATGGCATCGAGATCCGGGTCGTCCCATTCGCACAGGATCGTCCGGTAGGACTCAATGCCGGTAGCTTCGTCTTGTTCTCGTTCCCGCCGCTGCCGACCTCCAGGCTCCAGGAACCTCCGGTGGCCTATATGGAGGGCCTATCCGGCGGCCTGTACGTGGAGCGCGCGGCGGAGGTCGAGAAATTCTCCGATGAGGCAGGACGAATACGCAATGTAGCGTTGTCCGCGTCGGCATCCCGAGACTTGATGCTGCGATATGCGAAGGAGCACAGATGATGGACCTGACCGGCGCAAAGTGGTTCAAGAGTACGCGCAGCGGCGGCAACCGGGACTGCGTTGAGGCCGCCCACCTCGGCGGGGGCTTCGTCGGCGTGCGGGACAGCAAGAACCCCACCGGTCCGGCGCTCATCTTCACTCCCGGCGAGTGGGATGCATTTCTGACCGGTGCCAAGGACGGCGAGTTCGATCGCCCCTGATCGCGTACATCACGGCCGCCGTCTCGACCGCCCCGCTGACGAATCGGCGGGGCGGTTTCGTTTGTGCGAACGAGCGTCTGTGACTCCCTGCACCACGCCGTCGCGTTCAACGATGCGTTGTATGTGTCGCCGGCCCAGCGATCGGATATACCGCTGTGGGCCTGCGACGAAGAATCGAGCGAAGCCCTGGCCGGCCGTGCCGGATCGAACTCCTCGCCTGAACGGAGAGGTGCTGTCGCCTGCTCGTCGGCCGAGTGGCCGGTTTGGGCTCGGGTCGCCGCGGATCGCGGCACCTGCGCCGTCCGGCCGGTTGTCCCTCAACCGGCGGACCTCCGGCGGACGGTTCGCTCGAGGATGCCGAGGGTCGCTTTGAGGGCGGACTCGGGAATCACCGGAAAGGTGACCCGCGCCTTCCACTCGGCGGCCGCGGCCGACCAGTCGTAATAGGACGTGACGAGAGTGCCTGCCTGCTCCGGTTGGAGCCGGTAGCCGTAGATATGGCCGAATTGCTGTCCCCGGGCTTCGACGGTCCAGGCGATTTCCTCGTCCGGGATCAGTGCGGTGATGACGACCTCGACGTCGTATCTACCCAGAGGCACGTCGCCGAGGGCTTCCCGGTCCATATGCACCATGAACCGGTCGCCCGGCCGCCGGACCCGTTCTCCTTCGGCGTCGAGGAGCATTCCCGAGGCGTCGATATCGACATGCCCTTGCGGATCGGTCAGGACCGCGAAGACAGCACCCGCGGGCGCGGGAATGAGGCGGGACACTTCGAGCCTTTCGGTGGCGCCGGCCCCGTCGGCTGTCGCCGTCGCGCTGCGGTCTGCGGGCTGTCCGGGTGCGCCGGGTGCGCCGGGGGTATCGGTATCGCCCTGCTCGGTGCGGGAATCCTCGTCTGGGAGCTGGGTGGAAGGGGTATCGGCGTTCATTGTCTCGTTCCTGTTCGGTGCCCGATGTGATCGAGGCCGTGAAGTGTGGCGGCAGAATCGACGATAGCAGTAATAATCGATTATTGGTCGAATAGTCTATGATGATCGCATGATCGGGACGGCCCGGGACTCGGTATCGACCGGCAAGCAAATGCTTTCCGAGCAGGTGTACGCACGGCTGAAGAACGCGATCATGCGCGGTGACTTCGCCCCCGGCGATCCGCTCAAACCGCAGGACCTCGCCAGACAGCAGGGCGTGAGCCTCGCCATCGTGCGGGAAGCCCTCGTGCGGGTGGTCGGCGAAGGGCTCGCCGACCGGCTGCCCAACCGAGGCTTCGCGGTCCCGGCTTTCTCGGACCGCCGCTGGCAGGAGATCGCGGAGGCGCGCCGGACGATCGAACCGGCCCTGCTGCGGATGTCGATAGAACGCGGCGATGTCGAATGGGAGACGCACGTGCGGGCCGCCTGCCACCGTCTGGTCCGTACGCCGCCGTTCGTCCCGGGGGAAGGCGAGTACTACAGCGAGGAATGGGCCGAGGCGCACCGGATCTTCCATCGCACCCTGCTGGAAGGCAGTCGGAACGCGGTCCTGCTGGACGTCTTCGACCGGTTGTGGACCGCAAGCGAACTCGCGCGCCGCTGGTCGGCGCACCGCTCGCCGGGCCGGGACGACGTGGCGGAGCACCGGGAACTGGAAGCCGCGGTGCTGGCTCGCGACGGCGCTGCCGCGGCCGAGATCCTGACCCGGCATCTGACTCTGACCGCGGAGGTATTGGCCGCCCGTCCCGCCGGCGAAACCGCGCAGGAAGTCTGAGACGCGGAACGTCCAGTGCTGGTGCGAGCATCTTCTTGGCCAGGGTGGCCTCGGTGGTCACCGCTCAGCACGGCCGAGACTGCCTCGTTTGTCGGTGGTGCGGTGGGTGAGGTCGGTCCGGCGTTGGGTTATCAGGCAATCAGTCCGAGCGTTTCGTCGGCGTTGTCGGCGCCGACCGTGACCGAGAACCGCACCCCTAGTGCGCGCGCGAGCCGGTCGAGTACCGCCAGTGTCGGAACGCCGCCACCGCCGGCTTCCAGTCGGGAGACCGCAGGTTGTGTCATCTGCGCCCGTCCGGCCAGTTCCGTCTGTGATATGCCCAAGGCTGTCCGGCGCTTGAATACCGCCCGGGCCAACGCGATCTCGACCCGCGCGATCTCACGCGCATTCCGGTACTCGTCGGTGTCCCTTTTCGCGGCCGGCACCGGGTCGTCGGCAGCATGACGATATGGTCATCGGGTGCGAACCAGTAGGTCACCCGCACATCAACCGGATGCAGATGTATTCGCAGCTCCCGCACGTTATCCCCGAGTGACCGGGACAACGGCATCCCGAGGGCAACTCGTCAGTCGCCGGTGAACTCGGGTGCGCGCCGCTCCAGCATGGCCGCGACGGCCTCGTGATGGTCGGTGGTGTGGTGGGTGATCGCCTGCATGGCGGCGGAGAGTTCGAGCAGGGTCTCCAGGCTCTGGTGCTGGCCCTCGCGCAGCAGGCGTTTGGTCATGCGCAACGCGTGCGGGGGGTTCGCCGCGATCTCGCCGGCCAGCCGGTGTGCGGTGCCGAGGAGTTGATCGGGTTCGACGACCTCGTTGACCATGCCCCAGTCGAGGGCCGTCGCGGCGTCGATGGTGGCACCGGTGAAGGCCAGTTGGCTGGCGCGCGCCATACCGACCGCGCGGGGTAGCAGCCAGGCGCCGCCGTCACCCGGGATCAGGCCGAGGCGGACGAAGCTCTCGGCGAAGGTCGCGGTGGTCGCGGCGATCCGCATATCGCACATGAGCGCCAGATCGCAGCCGGCGCCGACCGCCGGCCCGTTCACCGCGGCAATGGTCGGGATTTCGCAGTGGTACAGCGCTTTCGGAATGCGCTGGATCCCGTGCCGATAGCCCTGGCGCAGCTCGGCGGGGGAACCGCCGAACATCCCCGCCTTGTCGCGCATGTGCTTGACATTGCCGCCCGCGCTGAATGCCGTACCCGCGCCGGTCAGGATCGCGACGCGCAGAGAGTGGTCCCGGTTGGCCTCGCCCACCGCGGCCTCCAGGGCTTCGATGGTCGCCTCGTCGGAGATCGGATTGCGCTGATCGGGGTTGTCGATGGTCCAGACGACGATATCGCCGGTGCGCTCCACGCGCAGGGGTGCGGTCACGGTTGCTCCTCGGGCCACGATGCTGCGGTTGTCTCCGGCAGCGGTGCTGCGGTTGTCTCCGGCAACAATGCCCGATCGGTCTCGGCGCCGTGCCGCTGCGGTGGGTTCGGCGGCCCCCGGCCGGGTGGTAATCGTGTCGTCGGCCGGAAACGGCAGTTCCATGCGGGTGGGGTGGGGTGCACTCGTGCCCCGGACCTTCTCCCCGTGGTGCTTGATCCTGATCGTGAGTCCCGTCAGATTGCGGGCGCGTGCCGCGACCCGGGTCAGCGCCTCGGCCAGTTCGGCCTCGGCCGCGTCGCCGAGATCGGCATCGAGGAGGGCGTCGACGGCGTGTTCCAAGGCGCGAACATGACAACTGAGCGCGTCACTCGAACACATGTTCTAATGTTAGCGCATGCTGGAGGTGGGATTCGACCGCGGCGCCTGGGAGCCCATTCCTGCTCCGGACATGCAAGGGTCGAGTGTTCTCCTGGGTGGGCGGCACCGTCGGGACCGGCGCTTTCGAGTCTTGCGCCGCCGGACCTGCCGAGGATCCAGCGCAGCTCGTCCGGTTCTCCGTGTTGTGGACGGCGAGGGTGTGCACGGTCGTCGGTTGGTGCGCCCGTGTGGATGATGGAGGGAACGCCCGAACCCGTCGATGAATGAGATTGCACGATCGTGCATAATCATCACATGGCTGATCATACGGATATGCCCGACCGGACCGCGCCCCTGCGGGTGGCCGTCGCCGGTGCCAGTGGTTACGCGGGCGGGGAAGTGCTGCGTCTGTTGCTGGGGCATCCGGAGTACCGAGCCGGGCGCCTCGAGATCGGGGCGCTCACCGCGGGCAGCAACGCCGGAACCGCGCTGGGTGCGCTCCAGCCGCATCTGCTGCCCTTGGCCGACCGCATCCTCGCCCCGACCACGGCAGCCGAGCTGGCCGGGCACGATATCGTCTTCCTCGGCCTGCCGCACGGACAGTCGGCCGCCCTGGCCACCGAACTGCCCGACTCCACGGTGATCATCGACTGCGGCGCCGATTTCCGTCTCACCGACCCCGCTGCCTGGGACCGCTACTACGGCGGGCCGCACGCGGGTAGCTGGCCCTACGGCCTTCCGGAATTACCGGGCGCGCGGGATGTCCTGCGCGGCGCCACCCGGATCGCCGTCCCGGGCTGTTATCCGACCGTCGCCAGTCTCGCGCTGGCGCCGGCGGTCGCGGCAGGCATCATCGACCCGGAGGTGAACATCGTGGCCGTCAGCGGTACCTCGGGGGCTGGCCGGAAACTCGATGTGGGTCTGCTCGGCTCGGAGGTCATGGGCTCGGCCCGCGCCTACGGGGTCGCCGGCGCGCACCGGCACACACCCGAGATCGCGCAGAACCTGACAGCCGCCGCGGGGAGCCCGGTGCGGGTGTCCTTCACCCCGGTTCTCGCGCCGATGCCGCGCGGCATCCTGGCCACCTGCACCGCCCCGGTGCGGGTGGATGCCGCGCAGGCGCGCGCCGTCTACGAAAAGGCTTATGCCGACGAACCTTTCGTGCATCTGCTGCCCGAAGGGGTCCTACCGCAGACCGGGGCCGTGCTCGGCGCGAATACGGTCACCCTGCAGGTGACCGTCGACCCCGACGCCGGCCGCCTGGTGGTGATCGGCGCGATCGACAATCTGACCAAGGGCACCGCGGGCGCCGCGGTGCAGTCCATGAACCTCGCGCTCGGCCTCGACGAGACCGCCGGGCTGCCCACCGTAGGAGTGGCTCCGTGACCACAGACGCCAACCTCGTCCACAACCAGGGTGTCACCGCGCCGCTGGGTTTCCGGGCGGCCGGGATCGCCGCGGGACTGAAGGCCAGCGGTAATCCCGATCTCGCCCTCGTCTTCAACGAAGGCCCCGATTGCGCCGCCGCGGGCGTTTTCACCAGTAACCAGGTGAAGGCAGCGCCGGTGCTGTGGACCCAGCAGGTGCTGAAATCCGGGCGGTTGCGCGCGGTGATCCTGAACTCCGGTGGCGCCAACGCCTGTACCGGCCCGCTGGGTTTCCAGGACACCCATCGCACCGCCGAGGAACTCGCCACCGCACTGAGCAATTGGGGTACCGAAACCGGTGCCGGTGAGATCGCGGTGTGCTCCACCGGCCTGATCGGTGACCGGTTGCCGATGGACAAACTGATCCCCGCCGTCACCGAGATCGTGCACGAGATGGGCGGCGGGATGTCCGGCGGCACCGATGCCGCGCACGCCATCATGACCACCGATACCGTGCCGAAAGAAGCCTCCCTGCACCATCCGGGCAAATGGAACGTGGGTGGGATGGCCAAGGGCGCGGGTATGCTCGCGCCGTCGCTGGCGACCATGCTGGTGGTGCTCACCACCGATGCCGTCGCCACGCCGGAACAGCTCGACAGCGCCCTGCGCAAAGCCACCCGGCGCACCTTCGACCGGCTGGACGTGGACGGTTCGATGTCCACCAACGACACCGTGCTGCTGCTCGCCAACGGTGCCAGCGAGGTCGCGCCGAGCCAGGAGGATCTGGACGCGGCGGTCCTGGCGGTCTGCGACGACCTGGCCGGTCAGTTGATGGCCGATGCGGAGGGGGTCACCAAACGCGTACTGGTGACCGTGCAGGGCGCGCGCAATGAAGACGACGCGCTCACCGCCGCCCGCATCATCGCCCGGGACAGCCTGGTCAAAACGGCGCTGTTCGGTTCCGACCCGAACTGGGGCCGGGTACTGGCCGCGGTCGGCACCGCACCTTTCGAACTGGACCCGGACGTGATCTCGGTGTCGTTCAACGGCTTCCCCGTCTGTGTCGACGGCACCGGCGCGCCGGGCGCCCGTGACGTCGACCTCTCCGGCGCCGATATCCATGTGGTGGTCGATCTACGCCTCGGTACCGGATCCGCGACCGTCCGCACCACCGACCTGTCCTACGCCTACGTCGAAGAGAACTCGGCCTACAGCTCATGACCGAAGCGATCCACCAGCTGTCCGCACTGGACAAAGCGCATATCCTGGCCGGTGCCCTGCCCTGGTTGCAGAAATTCCGCGACAAGATCGTCGTGGTCAAATACGGCGGCAACGCCATGATCGACGACGACCTCAAACGCGCGTTCGCCGCCGATATGGCCTTCCTGCGCACTGTCGGCGTGCACCCGGTGGTGGTGCACGGTGGCGGGCCGCAGATCTCGGCCATGCTGAAACGGCTCGGTCTGGCCGGGGAATTCCGCGGTGGTTTCCGTGTCACCACACCCGAGGTGATGGAGGTGGTGCGGATGGTGCTGTTCGGTCAGGTCGGGCGGGAACTGGTCGGGTTGATCAACGCGCACGGGCCGTACGCTGTCGGTATCTCCGGTGAAGACGCCCGGCTGTTCACCGCGACCCGCCCCCCCCCCCGAATAAGAGGGGGGGGCCCCCCCATAAGCCG